>VXMQ01000180.1 GCA_009841015.1 Candidatus Palauibacter denitrificans
GTGGCCCGGTTCCACCGGGAGGACCAGGGCGGTAGGCTCAATGGCGGCCGGGTGGCGGGAAGCCCGCGACAGGCGGTGGTTGCGGCCGCAACAGGAATGCTCGGAGCTTCGTTTCGCTCCGGGCGGGTTCGCGCGGGGTGTCAGCCCGCAAGAACAAGCGCATCCGGAAGGGATGACTCCATTGTCGGGGCTGAGCGTGCTGTACGCCAAGGACGCGAAAACGGAGGCGAGCTGGCCTCGCCTATCCGCCAGGAACCGAACCAAGCGGCTGCGGGAAGTCTACTGGTCCCGGCGGGCGGAAGGGGCGTCGCGGCGAAAACCGTTCATGGGCATGGCGGCGACCTGGCGGCTCGACAGGAGCCAGCTCGGGAGAGGAACCGACGATCCCGGCGACGGCCTGATCTACAGGGTGCGGCTTTTTCCACGGACGGAAGTCCATTTCGACTGGATCGAGGTTGCGGAGGTCTTCACGACGGTGCCCGCCAAGGACATCCAGGGGGCCATGAGGGCGTTGAACGGCATCCGGGGCAAGCACACCGTCGAGCACCGAGGACCGCCCCGTCGTGCTCGGAGATGAACGTCGGAATCCGATCCGCCGTCCTGAGCGACGGCGAGCGTCCCTGGCCGATCTGACGTAGCAGGTTCGGGTCGCCCAGCGCCCTTCATGCCGAAGGTCGTCGGGCTCAGGCCGGTGCGTTCGAGGAACGCGCTCGCCAGCGATCTGAACTGCTGTTCCAAGGTCATCATGCCCGAACGCTGTTCGTAGACGTTTCACGTGGTTGCAGGGCCGTCCTGCACCGCCCCCGCCGCCCCAACCCGGGTATTCGGTCCCACCCGTTCCCAGCCGAACGATCCGACGCAATCGCGATCACGCTCGGCGAACGCGAAGGACAGTGGCAACTTCCTTATCCTTCACGGCCACATGCGAGTACTGACTCGGAGGGCTCCCGCCCGGCGTCAGCGAACCGATGGCCAGCAGCCCGGCCGCATCCCGTCGAGAGCGTCCTTCACGGGTCCCGGCGCGGGATTGGTGGTTTTCCGTGGACCGGAGGGGCTGCGGGCAGATCGTATGATTGTGCGCCGTACCCCTCCGGATCGACATTTGACGTACCGAAGAAGCCCACCCGAGGAACCCACGGAGGCTCCGTTGTCGATATCGCTTGCTCTTTCCCTCTTGGCTTCGGTTACCGTCACGCCGCTCCAGACCCCGTGCGCGGGCTGGACGACGGGAGCGTTCTGGGCGGTGGCGGATCCGGCGACGGTGAGAGCATGCCTTTCCGAGGGGTACAGCGTTGACCATCGGTTTTTTGCCGGGGCGACACCTTTGCATTGGGCAGCGCGGAGCAGCGATGATCCCGAGGTCCTCGGAGTGCTGATCGAGGCCGGGGCCGACCTGGAGGCTGTGACGGAGGCCCGCCTGACTCCCCTGCACTGGGCGGCTCGGTACAACCGGAGCCCTGCAGTGGTGGGGGTGCTGCTGGAATACGAGGCGAACGTCTATGCCAGGACGTGGCACGGCCGTACACCCCTTCACCTCGCGGCCCTGGTCAACGAGAACCCGGCGGTCGTGGCTGAACTTGCCAGGGTGACCGACGTCAACGTCCAGAAGCACAACGGAGGAACACCGCTCTACGACGCGGCCAGAAGGATATGGGACGGCCCCATGGGGAACCCGAATCCGGCCGTCCTGGACATGCTTCTCGAGTACGGCGCCGACCCGTCGGTGGAGAGCGAGAGCGGCCTTACCCCTTCGATGCGGGCCAGGGACGAGCTGCTGGCCCGGATGTTGCGGGAAGAGGAGGCGCGCAGGGAGACGATACGTGCGCGGTTCTTTCGGTCGGTGGCGACGAGGGGCGCCGTAGGGACGCTCGTCCTCGGCTTCCTGGGATATCTGGTCGCCCGATTCCGGAGAAAGCGCCTGGGCATCTCCGACGCCTGAGCAGTAGGGGGATCCGGGGGAACTCACTGTAGGACTCGTGGTTGCAGCCCTTCACCGTGCATGATATATAGATAAGCAAGGTATATCGTGCTTCTACTTATATCGTACCACTACTGATTCGAGAAAACGGATGATGCAATCGATCTACAAGGAGCTGGTGGCGGCATCCTCGCGCCCCCTGGTGCTCTCGATCCTCGCCGCCGGCGACATGTACGGCTACGAGATCATCAAGCAGGTGAAGCGGCTCTCCGGCGGCGACCTGGAGTGGTCGGGCGGGATGCTCTATCCGCTCCTTCACCGGCTGGAGAAGGACGGCCTCGTTGAAAGCTACTGGGAACCCACTGACGAAGGGCGACCGCGCAAGTACTACAGCCTGACGACCCGCGGGCGGCGGCAGCTGGCCACCGACCGGAAGAGCTGGCGGGCCATGTACGGAGTGCTGGAACTCGCCTGGCGAGGCAACGATGTCTCGGCTGGATGACGAGATCCGGAAGTGGCGCAGGGGTCTGGAGGCCGGGGGACGGTTCTCACAACGCGAACTAGCTGAACTCGAGGACCACCTGCGGGCCCACGCGGCCGACGAACGGGCGCGGGACGCCACATCGGCCTCCGGCGCCGGGCTCGAGGCCGCTGCCCGGGAAGAACTCGGCGATCCCACGCGGCTCTTCCGGGAATTCGCGAAGCAGGACACCCCGGCGTGGCGGAGTTTCCTCGTGGTCGGATGGGGGCTGTACGTGCTCTCGTTATTTCTCTCGGACTTCGGCACCGTGGCGTTGGAGCCATCGTACGCGGACGTCAGGATGTCGGTCTCGTGGCGGGAGGTTCTGCTGCCCGCACCGGTCTCCGTGTGGATCCTCGCGGCGTTCTCGACCTTGGTCATGATGTCCACGTCTTTGGCCTTCGGGCGTACCCGACGCTCGGTCGACGCCTGGGTGTGGTACGTCGTTGGAGTCGTCGGTGCTACAGCCCTTGGAATCGGAGCGTTCAGCCTCCTCTGGCCCATTCCGATCCCGGTTGACGCCGAACTCGTCGTGTACGGCCATCTGGGTCCCTCCTACTGGGCGTGGTGCGGCTCGTTCACGCTGGTCAGCATCGCCCTGTGGCTGCGCCACCGCGAGTGGGTATCCCCCCCGCCGACGCAATCGCCGAAGGACCTGAAGCCATCGTTGGTCTAATCCGGAGGGCGACGGATGATCGGCATCCTCGCAAACGCGCCTCGCGCTGAAGAACTCCTGTGGCGGGCTGTCGGCCGCGGTGTTCGGGTAGGCCACACAGCGAACGACCTCGCGGCCGCCGACCTCCACATCGAATGTCTCGTATTCGGTAGCCGCAGCCGGCTCCTGGAGGGGAGGAATCGCCCTCCGGCCAGAGGTCGAGTGGAAACTCCCGTGGGTCCCCGTGATCCTCGTCACAGACCGGACCATCGCCATCGCGCCCGTGACCAAGGTGCAGGTGGCGGAGCTCGTCTGGTTCGAGGACGTGGAACGTCAACTCGCCGGGCGCTTCGAGTCCGCATGCGGCGCGTTCGCGCTGCTGCAACGGACAGAGAAGATCCGGCGATTCGACGGCGCCCTGCGTTGACTAGGGCGCTGAGCATGGACACGGTACCTCCGGGGGGAGTCCCGAAGGCGTGATCCGCGCTTGGGCGCGATCCGGGGCCATCTCCGTGCTGGCGGCGGTGCTGCTCGCCGGGGCTGTGGCACCACGCCACGCGATGGCCCAGACCTCGCCCGTGGTGACGGTGACCCTCGCGAGCACGGGCACCCACGCCCTCCCCGGCTTCAACACGAATCCCTCCGAGAACGGGGGAGTCATTACGGTGACCGCGAAGCTGGACAGACCGGCCGTGGGAGCCGTGTCGATCGCCTTCACCGCCGACACGGCGAACTACAACTATCCGCTGAATTTCGCGCGCGCGGACAGCTACACCATGAGCGAGGACACGGTGCTTACGTTCGCTGCGGGCGACACCTTGAGCACGGGCGTCGTTCAGATCTCGGCGACGAACAACGAGGCCGACGAGATCACCCTGAAGCGGATACGGGTCACGGGCACCGTCACCAGCGGCGATGCGGTGTTTCAGTGGTTTATCCCACCCATCTACCGCGCATCGAGTTATTGGGAATTCCTGATTGAGGACGACGACCCGCAGCCGACCGCGACCGTGGTGGCGACCCCGCCCGAGATCGCCGAGAACGGAGGCATGACCACCGTCACCGCTACGCTGAGCAACCCGACGTGGCGGGGCGACCTGTCGTTGGAAGTCGAGACGGGCTTTCTGCCGGCCGACGAGCCGAACCGGGGCGATACCTCGGATGTCGTCCTGAGCGACAGCGTCCGCCTAGTGGTCCCGGAGGGCATGCTGCAGAGCACGGGCACCGTCACGCTCACCGCAGTGGACAACGACGTTTACGAGTGGGAGTACAAGCTCGTGCGGTTGCGCTTCTTCAACCCGAACGGGGCAACAGTCCCGATGTCGCCCGGACGCCGCACGCCTTGGTCGCTCCTGCGCATTCTCGAAGACGAGGACCCGCCCACGACGAGTCTCTCGGCGTCACCCAACCCGGTGGACGAGGGCGGATCGGTGACCGTGACGGCGCGGCTGTCGCAAGCGCTGCCGAACAGTGTGACCGTTCCGCTGACCGCTGACGGCGGGCACGGCGGAGTCGGGGGACTTCGGCTCGTTGGAAGGCGTCACGATCAGCGGGGGTGCTCTCACGGGGACGGGCACGATCACCACGGCGGACGACGCCGATCGGGACGACGAGGCGTTCACGGTAGCGCTGGGCGATCTGCCGGACGAACTGCTTCCGGGAGACCCTTCGTCGGTCGAGGTGACGATCCGCGACCTAACGCCCCCGCCCAATCGGCCGCCGACGGTGACGGCTTCTTGCATGCCGTGCGTGGTGGGGCGGGGTGGTTCGGTAATCCTGACGGCGACGGCCTCCGATCTGGACGGCGACCCTCTGACCTTTGAGTGGAGCGCGGCGCACGGCGGCTTCAGCGGTCCGGTGGACATAACGACGGCGACCTGGACGGCCCCGACCGACCTGGGGCGCTTCGAGATCCTCGTCGGGGTCTCCGACGGGCGGGGCGGAACCGCGTCGGCCTCGGTCGAGGTCGAGGTTGCCCAAAGCCCGCCGGTGTTCGGGCAGTCCTCCTATCGCTTCCTGTTGCCCGAGAACCTGGACGGTCGTACTCGGTCGGTCGTACTCGGCATGGTGACGGCCGAGGATGCCGACGGCGACCTGAAGGACTACGAGATCGTGTCGGGGGACCGGCAGCGCTTCACGCTGGGAGCGCGGGACGGCGTGGTGAGGTATATCGGTCCCGGAGAGGACTTCGAGACGGAGCCCAACCGGTTCGAGCTCGCGGTGCGGGCGCGGGACGACTTGGGAGCGGACGTCACCGCGAGGGTGGTGGTCGAAGTGACGGACGTGAACGAGCCTCCGGAGGTGACCGTCACGTGCGACCCGTGCACCGTGGCGCGGGGCGGCAAGGTGCGCTTGGAAGCAAAGGCGACCGACCCCGACGGCGATCCGCTCACCTACGCGTGGAGCGCTTCGGCGGGCAGCTTCTCGGGCGTGAGCGGGGCGGTCGCGTATTGGACGGCCCCCGCGGAACCTGGGCCCGTGACGATCCGCGTCGAAGTGTCCGACGGACGGGGTGGCTCCGCGGCGCCAGCCGCGACCGTGGACGTGTTCAACAGTGCGCCGGCGTTCGGGCAGCTGACCTACGTCTTCGAGTTGCCCGAGAACCTGGACGGCCGGGAGAATCCGGTCGAACTCGGCGTGGTGGCGGCCGAGGATCCCGACGGCGACCCGCTGGACTACGAGATCGTGTCGGGTGACCGGCAGCGCTTCGCGCTGGGAGCGCGGGACGGCGTGGTGAGGTACATCGGTCCCGGAGAGGACTTCGAGACGGAACCGAACCGGTATGAACTGACGGTGCGCGCGCGGGATGGGTTCGGGGGAGAGGCGCGGACGAAGGTCGTCATCGAAGTGACGGACCTGAACGAGCCCCCCAAGGTGACGGCCTCGTGCGACCCGTGCACCGTGGCGCGCGGCGGCGAGGTGTGGCTGGAGGCCAACGCGACGGACCCCGAGGGCGACCCGCTCACCTACGGCTGGAGCGCGGAGAGGGGTGCTTTCGGAGGATCCGCCGACCGGCCCGCGGTGCGCTGGACGGCCCCTGCCGAACTCGGGACGGTGGCGATCCGCGTCGAGGTCTCCGACGGCCGCGGCGGCTCCACGTCAGTCGTGGTCGAGGTCGAGGTCGTGAACCGCGCCCCGGCGTTCGGGCAGCCGTCCTACGGCTTCGAGTTGCCCGAGAACGTGGACGGCCGAGAACGGTCGGCCGATCTTGGACGAGTCGCTGCCACGGACCCTGACGACGACGAACTGACCTACGAAATGGTGTCCGGCGACCGGCAGCGCTTCGCTGTGGGGGCGCTTGATGCGGAGGTGAGGTACGTCGGTCCGGGAGAGGACTTCGAGACCGGGCCGAACCGCTTCGAACTCACGGTGCGCGCGCTGGATGGGTTCGGGGGAGAGGCGCGGACGGAGGTCGTCATCGAAGTGACCGACGTGAACGAGGCGCCCGAGGCGGTGGACGACCGAGCCGTGACGCCCGAGGACCGGGCCGTGACGGTCGACGTGCTTGCCAACGACACGGAACCGGACGGTGACCCGCTTAGCGTCCGGTCGGTGACGGCGCCGGCGCACGGGGCGGTGCGCCTCGTCTCGGGCGGGGTCGTGATGTACACGCCGGAGGCCGACTTCCACGGTGCTGACTCGTTCGCCTACGTCGCCTCGGACGGGCGGGGCCTGAGCGACACGGCGACGGTCGAGGTGACGGTGCTGCCGGTCAACGACGCCCCGAAGGCGATCGGCCGGGTACCGGACCAGACGCTCGACGAGGGTGGCGGCCCGGTTCAAGTGGACGTGTCGCTGTACTTCGGCGACGTGGACGGGGACGCGCTGACCTACGGGGCGCGGTCGAACGACACCGGTGTCGTGCTGGCCTCGGCGGCGGGTGCGGTGCTGACGCTGACGCCGGTCCTGTACGGCACGGCGACGGTCACGGTCACGGCGTGGGATCCCGCGGGTCTCGCGGCGACCCAGAGCGTGCGGGTGGGCGTGAGCGACCGCCCGCAACGCGCGGTCCTCGGGAACGTGCTGGCGGCCACGGCACGCGGCCACTTGGCGAGCATCCGCGCGGCGCTGGGCCGCCGGATGGCGGCGGCTCCGTGCGAGGCGTCCCGGCTCGCCGTGATGGGCCGGTCCGTCCCGCTGGGGCGGACGGAGGCGGAGTCGATGCTGAAGCGGATCGAGACCGGTGCCCGCTCGCTGGCGGCCACCGTGCTGGGCCTGGGCGAAGGAGCGGGCGAGCCCTTCGGCGGTATGCGGATGTCGGCGGAACAGGGCGCGCCGACAACGCCCGCAATCGGGACGGTCCCGGAGCAGGGGGAGCGGATAGAGGCCGCTTTGCGGTCGGTGCCCGCCCGGGCGCTCGGCCTCGGAGGCGGGGGGGCCGGCGCGGGCGCGGCGGATTTCCTGTTCGGCTGGGGCGGCTCGCAGGAGGAGGGCGAGCGGTGCCCGGTGCGTGGACGCTGGTCCCTCTGGGGCCAAGGCGATGTCGAGCGGTTCGAGGGAACGCCGTCCCAGGACTCCGGCTACGACGGTGAGCTATCGACCGCGTATGTGGGCCTCGACATGAGGCTGGGCGACCGCTGGCTGGCCGGAGTGGCGCTCTCGCGGAGCAACGGCGCGAGCGACTGGCGCGCGGGCACCTCCGAGGGACAACTCACGCAGTTCATGACGGCCGTCCATCCGTACCTCCGGTGGGACGGCGGGTCCACGTCGGTCTGGGCTTCGGTGGGTGCGGGCAGGGGCGACGCCCGCAACGTGCGGACGACCGGTAGGACGGGCACGAGCCCGACCGACCTCCGGCTCGGGCTCGTCGAACTCGAACAACGTCTCGGAGCGCCGGGCGGCTTCGATTTCGCCATCATGGGCGACGCCGCCTGGGCCAGCCTCCGCACCGGAGACGGCGAGGAGACCATCGACCGGCAGGACATCGACGTGAACCAGACGCGGATCGGTGTCGCCCTGTCGCTGCCCGCCCGGCTCGGCGGCTTGGCACTGACGCCCTTCGGAACGGTGCACGCGCGCCGCGACGGCGGCGCGGGCCAGACCGGCGACGGCATCGAGGTCGCCGGAGGACTCCGGGCCGTCCTCGGCATCGTGCGCCTCGACGCACAGGCCCGCATGCTCGCCCACCACTCGGCGGAAGGCTACGGCGAGCGCGGCGCGGCGGTGACCCTCGCACTCGGGAAGCAGGGAGGCGAGGCAGGGTTCTCGCTCTCGGTCACGCCGAGCTGGGGCGGCGGCGCCCGCGCCACCGGCGCCCTCCCGGACGGTCCGCTCGGAGGCGGCCTCCGTCGTGGCAAGCCGGACACGGATCGCTGGACCCTCGATGCCCGCGCCAACTACAGCGTCAATCTGCCCGGAGGCCTTTCGCTGGACTTGCAGGGCGGCTACGGTGCCGACTCCGGTGGACTTGACCTGGGGTTGAGCTTGGGCATGGCCAGCGAGCGGCGCAGCGGATCGGGGCGCTGAGCGAGGAGCCCGGCGACGGAACCGCCTGCCTGACCCGGTTGCCCCTTCGGGATGGACCGCAAGGCCCAGCGAGTTCGTCCGCCGAATTCCCGCCATTCGACGTCGTTTTCCCGCTATACTGGAACGGTGGAGCCCCATGTGGTCTGACAGCAAGAACGGCAGATCGTGCAGTCCTGGTTGGACTTAGGAGATTTCTTGCCGTGATTCACACCAGCGATTCTCCGCTGTTCTGGCAAGATTCAAGGGTAGACGGGAGCGCGCGATGCTGAGGTTCGCGGAGGAAATCCTGATTCTCGTCCTGGACGAGGAGCGGGGGGACCTGGCCACCAGCCTGCCCCCCCGCTCGCTCGACCTGGCGCTGGCCGGGGCGGTGCTGATGGATCTCGCGCTCGAGGACCGCATCGACACGGATACCGAGCGCCTGATGCTCGTGGACGCCACGCCGCTGGGCGACGACATCCTCGATCCGGCGCTCGCCGAGATCGCGAGGGACGACGGGGCGCGCGACACGGGCTACTGGCTCGGGCGGATCGCCGGGCGGGGTGACCGGATCCGGCGCGCCGCGCTGGCCCGCCTGATCGAGCGGGGGATCCTGAGATCCGAGGCGCACGGGCTCCTGTCGCTCGTCCCGTCGGTGTCGCGGTCGCGGCGCTATCCCCCGGTTGAAGGACAGTCGGTCGAAGAAGCCAGGCTGCGGATCATGCGCGCGCTGTTCAGCGACGATGTCCCGGACCCGCGGGACATCGCGATGATCGCGCTGGCCAACGCCTGCGGCCTGTTTCGCACGATTCTGTCATCGGAGGAGCGGGCGCAGGTCCGGGATCGCATCGATCTGCTGACGAATCTCGACCTGATCGGCCGCACGATGAGCCTGGCGATCGAAGGACTCGAGGCGCCCGCCGAACCACCTCCGGAGCCTCCGCAACCAAGAGAGATCCCCGTGGTACCGGGCATTCCGCTACTGGGGAACGGGCTGGCCATGCGGAAGGGGCTCGTCCACTTCCTTGCCCGCCAGTATCGGGAGCTGGGCCCGATCTTCAGGATCCGCGCTCCAGGGCGCCGGTTCGTGTGCATGGCGGGACCGGAAGCGGCCGATTTCCTCGCCACGCACGGAAAGACCGCATTCCGGTCGCTCGAGCCGATGGCGAACTTCCACAACCAGATGGACTCATCGCGCTCGATTCTGACGATGGACGGGATCGATCACGTCACCACGCGGAAGGCCCAGGCCAGGGGATACGCCGTCCGGGCCATGAGGGACCGGTCACGGGAAGTCGTCGACATCACCCGCGAGGAGATCGACAAGTGGCCGGCGGGGGAGCGGTTCGAGGCGTTGCCGGAGTTCCGGAACGTGATCGCCGAGCAGATGGGCCACATGATGGCGGGCTATTCGCCGCGGGGCTACACGGAGGATCTGACCACGCTGCTCGGCGGACTGCTCCTCAGCTCCGCGACGATTCCGCACGTCATGAAGCTCCCGCGATTCCGCCGCGCCCGCGAACGGGGCCGCGAGCTGGCCCGGACGGTTCTCGCCCACAAGCGCAGAGTGGGCCCGCGCAGGACGCTGCCGGACTTCATCGACCTGATGCTCGAACTGCGTGACGCCGATCCCCAGCTTCTCCCCGAGACCAACCTGCCGCTGACGGTGCTCGCGCCCTACATGGTCGGACTCGACACCACCGCGAGCACCTGCGCGTTCATGCTCTACAACGTGCTGAAGCGCCCGCGGCTCATGGAGCGCATGACCGCCGAGGCGGACGCCCTGTTCGACCGGGGGCCGGTGAGCGGCGCCGCGCTGCAGGGGCTCGATGTCTCGCGCCGCGTGGCGATGGAGACCCTGCGGATCCACCCGGTCTCGCCCGCCGTGCTTCGGACGACCGCCAACTCGTTCGAGTTTGCGGGCCACAGGGTACCCGCGGGCAGCCAGGTTATGATCGGTACGGCAGTCGGGCACATGCTCGAAGAGTACTTCCCCGACCCGGAGCGCTTCGACATCGAGCGCTACACGAAGGCGCGCGGCGAACACCGGCAGCCCGGCGCGTACGCCCCCTTCGGGACCGGCAACCACCGGTGCCTCGGCAGCGGTCTCGTCCCGCTCCAGCTCGGCCTCACCATGGCGACGATACTGCGGGAACTGGTACTGGAGCCGGTCGCGCCCGACCATGAGCTGCGCGTGAGATCGTTTCCCACCATGCAGCCCGTCCGTTTCAGAATCCGCGTCCTGGGCCGGCGGACACACAGCGTCGCGATCACGGCGTAGCTCCGCGTGACCGGGACGCGGCCGCAGATGCGGCCACAGGCGCGGCCACAGAAGCGGCCACGGGGGAGTCTTCCGCGATATCACGCCCTCGACCGGCTGCGTGCATCCATGATGCTGCTCGGCGTGGTTCGTCACGCCGCGGTGAGCTACGTGCCCACCGTCTTCTTCGAATGGCCGTACCGGGACGCCCAGGCCGACATGCTCTCCTGGTGGATGATCATCTTCATCCGCGTGTTTCACCTGCCCGTCTTCTTCGCGATCGCGGGGTTCTTTGCCGCGTACCTCGTCGAGACGCGCGGCACCCGGGAGTTTCTCAGGCATCGATGGAGCCGGATCGGGGTGCCGTTCCTGGTGGCCTGGCCCGTCCTGGCGGTCGCGATGTTCTTCATCGTGCCGTTCGCCGCCCAGTTCAGCGCCACCCCGCCGAACGCGGCCTACAGCCTCGCCGAACTGACCTCGGACAGGGCCCTGGACCATCTGTTCATGCACCTGTGGTTCCTCTACCACCTGTTGATCCTGTGCGTGGTCGCGAGCGCGCTTCGCCCGCTGGCCGCGCGGATCCCCGCGGGCGTGCGCACCCGGGCGCTGGATCTCTTCGGGCGCTGGGTGCACCGGGGGGGCATCGCGGTGCTGATGCTGGCCGCGGGCCTCATCCTCTACCGGATGGAGTCGTGGGCGATCGACTACTACGCCGGCCCGTTCCCCGCCCCGCGCCAGTTGGCGCTGTACGGCCTGTTCTTCGGCTTCGGGTGGCTGCTGTTTCGCAGGCGCGAGACGCTGGAGGGTTTCAAGCGTCCCACATGGGTGCTCCTCGCCGCCGGGATTCTGTGCTTCCTCGCGTACCGGCATTTCTTCGACATCGGCTGTCCCCCGAGACCGGACAGGACGTGCGCGGGGGCCGGCGAGGCACAGCACCTGCCGGCCGTCGTCTTCCTCGCGCTTTCCATGTGGTTCATGGCCTATGGCCTGATCGGACTGTTCCTGCGCTACATGAACAAGCCGAGCCCCCGCTGGCGATACATCGCGGACGCATCGTACTGGATCTACATCGTCCACGTCCCGTTCGTCATGCTGCTGCCCCTGCCCCTGGCGAGCGTGCCCCTTCCCGGGTTCCTCAAGCTCGCGCTGGTCTCGGTCACGGCTATCGGCCTGATCCTGGTGACCTACCGCTACTTCGTCCGACCGACGTTCATCGGGAAGCAACTGAACGGACGCCGTCATCCCGGAGGCGTGACATGACGGCCGGCGAAGCGGCCGACTGCCTTCGCCGTCCTCCGCCGACTCGCGGCCCACCGAGCCCCATGGACACCTCGACCGACCTCACGGACCGCCAGGGGCGAACGGGTAGGTGAACAGGATCAGGTGCGACAGGTTGAGGAGGAAGTGCACCACGATGCCCGCCTCCACGCGTCCCGTCACGTAGTAGGCCGCGCCGTAGCCGATGCCGGCGAGCGTGGCCAGCAGGACATACGTCATCCCGCCCGCGATGTGCGCGACGCCGAACGCGGCGGCGCAGACGATGAGGGCCACGAACGCCGGCGCGGGCACCCTTCCGCTGAGGGATCTTCCCAGGTGGCGCTGCAGGATGCCGCGGAAAACCGTCTCCTCGGAGACGCAGGTGAGAAGCAGGTTCGACGGTATCCACACGCCGAGGATCGCGGGCCATTTCGGGTCCCACGCCATGTACCCCACCGCCGTCGCCGTCGCGAGCGTCACGACCGTCGTCACGATGGCGATGGCCCCGGTGGCGACGACCGCGCGCCCCCACGGCGGGTTTGCCTGCGGCTGGACGCACACCAGGTAGAGCAGGATGCCCGCGAATGCCTTGTCGTAGTCCCAGTACAGCGTGAAGTCCGCGGAGGAGGCGGACACGTACACGCCGTCCAGAACGAGAACGTTGTGGACCCACGGTACCTGGTTCGTGGCCAGAGCTGCGGTGAGGATGACCACGACGCCCCACGCCAGGGTCCGGCGAAGCCGGGAGAACCCGGGGCGCACGGCGGCCAGACAGGCGCCGGCGAGAAGCATGAACACGGCGACTCCCGTCCATTCGACGATGCCGGCGACCACCGCGGCGGCGAGGGAGAGGGCGGCGAGGGAGAGGACGGCGAAGGACAGCGCAACGGAACGTCGACGCGTCAACATCGAGACGCCGAACGCCGCCCACAGAAGCAGGTACGGAAGGGCGTCCGTGAAGTTCAGTCGTCGCCGCCTTCCTCCGCCTGGCGCCGCGCGATCCGCTCCAGTTGCGGCCCGATGGACGTCATGACCGCCGCGAACAGCACCACGACCCAGCCCGCCGAGAGGATGAGGTGGAGGCCGACGAGCCCGCGGGCGCCGACGGACACCGGGGCGATGGTCGCGAAGTCCTGGGCGAGGCCGGCGAAGAAGGAGAAGAACATCCAGTCGACGATCCCCGTGCCGGCGTCGGAGAACGCCCCCGGACTGAAGTGTTCCAGCATGCCGTAGAATCCGGCGAACAGGATGATGATCGTCACGTAGCCGATCGCGAACCCGCCAATCGGGACCCACATGACGCGCAGGTAGGCGGAGAGGCCGCGGTACACACGAAACCGCGGCCGGAACCAGATGATCGCCGCGCGCCCGAAAACGAAGAACGCGGCCGTGACCGTCAGTTCAAGGAGCAGCAAGCCGGCCGCGATCCCGAGGCCGGCGCCGATGCCCAGCCCGGGGTCGGCCGCCAGCAACCCCACGACAATCGCGCCACCCGCATAGCCGACGGTGGGGACGGTGGCGAGCACCAGCAGCGCGGGAGGGCGGGTGTCGCGCCAGCCCGCGGCGCGGTGGCTGAGGAGGCCGGCGGAGAGCGCCACCCAGGGCACGAACAGGAAGATGTCCACGAACAGCGATGGTTCCGAGAGCGCATAGATGGCGGGCAGAAGCCCCAGGGCGAGGAGGACGGATACGAACAGCGTCTCCCGGAACGCGTCCCGATAACCAGAGAAGGAGGTTCCGCCGACCTCGTCCAACAGGTCTTCCCCGTGGATCAGTCCGACGCCCAGCGCGAGAACCGGCGACATGGCGATCGCCCCGCTGGTGACCGCGACCGTGGAGGCGAACACGGCGCCGATCCCGACCAGGGCGCCGACGAGGATGCCGGTCCACGGCCGCGGTCCCCGATTCCCGCTGAGACCGACCGCCGCGCCGATGGCGAGACCGCAGCCGGCGCCGACCGCGACGCCGGCGTCGCTCCTCACCGTCGCGTAGCCGACGGGGACCACGATGACCGCGACCGCGACCGCTATCCGAACTGCCAGCCAGACCAGGCGGTGCACCCTCACGACGAGGAATGGCGCGGCGAGCGCGAGGCGGTGGCTAGAACGGGCTGAAGTCCCAGCGCATCCGGGCGAGCACGACACGCCCGATGCTCGGCGCTCCCGCCACGCTCTGGTACGCCTGGTCGAAGACGTTGGACACGTCGACCTGGAACCAGAGGTCGTCGTACCCCGGAACGCGGAAACCGAAGTTCGCGTCCAGCGTGGTGACGCCTTCCAGGTCGCCCGACCACGGCCCGGAGTTGTACGGATAGCCGTTCTGCGCGCGGAAGCGCAGGCACCCTCGATACTCTCATCGCAAGCGCCTCCTCATCTCCGGCGAGTGTGTTTGTTACGATTATGACTTCGTTCGTTTCGAGGTGAGTTTTATACGGTAGCGACCCTCAAAGTGACGGTATTGGGCCAATATTCAAGGGTCGGTCCGCTCTGGCGGTCCGGACCGCCAGTCGGCAGGGGCCCCGCCGCGCCCCGGTGTTTGCGACGAGGGCGGACGCCTTCGCCGATACGAGCTTGACCGCCCAGACCAGGCCCGTGATCCTGCAAGGCTGTCCAGCGGTTTTCGAAACGGGAGGCGGAGGGCGGGATGAACTTCGAGGTCTTCGTCGTCGGGGGGATTCTTCTCGTCGCGGTGGTGCTGTTCGTCACCGAGAAGATCCGGGTGGACCTGGTGGCGTTGATGGTGATGCTCGGACTCGTGGTCACCGGCATCCTCGAGGGCGAGCAGGCGATCATGGGCTTCGCCAACGAGGCGGTCATCACCATCGCTTCGGTCCTCGTCCTGAGCGGCGCACTCATGCGGACCGGCGTGGCTCACTTCATCGGCCAGCGGGTGCTGGCGGCCTCGGGCGATGGCGTCGGCCGTCTCATCGCGGTGATGATGGCCACGGTGGGCCTCCTGTCGGGCATCATGAACGACATCGGGATCACCGCCCTCATGCTGCCCGTCGTCCTGGACATGGCCCGCCGCACGGGGACGCCGCCCTCCAAGCTGCTCATGCCCCTCGCCTTCGGATCCCTGCTCGGCGGGATGACGACCCTGATCGGCACGGCGCCGAACATCCTCGTGAACGGGGCGCTGCAGGATGGCGGGTTCGAGCCGTTCGGGATGTTCTCGTTCACGCCCGTCGGGCTGACTGCGCTCGCCGCGGGGATCGTCTACATGACCTTCCTCGGGCGGCGGCTGTTCCCGGACCGGGATCCGAAGAAGGAATCGACTCCGGCGGATCTCGGGGGGCTCTACGACCTCGGCGGCCTGATCGGAATCCTGAAGGCGCCCCACGATTCAACCCTCGCGGGCAGGACGCTGCAGCAGAGCCGCCTGGGGCAGGCCCTGGGCCTCAACGTGGTCGCGGTGCAACGAAGCGGTGAGATGATCCTCGCGCCCGGGACGGACTTCGTTCTGAGCGGGGGAGACGAGATGGTGGTCGAGGGAACCCTCGAGCGGTTCGAAGCCCTGCGCACCTGGAAGCACCTCGAGATCGAGTCGAGAGACCGGACGCTGGAGCGGATCGCCGACGCCTCGATCGAGGTGGCGGAACTGGAGTTGGCGGAAGACTCGCCGCTGATCGGTCAGACCGTGCGAGAGGCGAACCTGCGCCGGACTCGGGGCCTGCACGTCCTCGCGATTCTGCGGGGCGATCGGGTTCGCCGCACGGGATTGCGGTCGGTGACGCTCGCTCCGGGAGATCGCCTGCTGGTTGCGACGAAGAGCGGGCGGCTTGCCGCGCTCGAGGAGGACAGGACGTTCGGCGCGGTCCATTCGGTGACGGCGCGAGAACTGGTTTCCCGCTACCGCATGGAACGCAGGATACAGAGCGTCAGGATCTCGGAGGAATCGCTGCTGGCCGGTCAGTTGCTCGCGGAGACCCGGTTGGCCGACGCATTCGGCCTCACGGTCGTGGGCATCCTGCGGGCCCATGAAGAGCTTCTCATGCCGGATCCGGACACGAAGCTCGAGGGAGGGGACGTTCTCCTGCTCCGGGGACGATTGGAGGATCTCGAGATCCTCGCGGGGCTCCAGGGGCTGACGGTGGGCGATAACCGTCCCCTGGACTTCAGCCGGCTGGAGTCCGACACGGTCGGCCTGGCGGAGGCTTCGTTGTCCCCACGCACGTCATTCGCGGGAAAGACGATCGAGGAACTCAATTTCCGCGAGAACTACGGGGTCTCCATCCTTGCGATATGGCGGAACGGGGAGATCTACCGGAGCGGGCTCCGGCGAATGGAACTGCTCCCGGGCGATGCGTTCCTGCTGTACGGCGACAGAAACAAGCTCGCGCGCCTGGTGGACCACCGGGACTTCCTCGTCATGACCGAGGGGGCGGCGGAGCCGGTGCGAAGCGGGAAGGCTCAGGTCAGCGCCCTGATCATGGCGGGCGTCCTGACTTCCGTGGTCTCGGGCCTGCTCCCGATCTTCATCGCGGCGCCGATCGGGGCGGTCCTGATGGTGCTGACGGGTTGCCTCAACATCGAAGAGGCCTATCGCTGCATCGAGATGAAGGCGGTGGTCCTGATCGCGGGGATGCTCAGCCTGGGAATGGCGATGCAGGAATCCGGAACGGCCGCGCTGGTGGCCGAGGCGGTGCTGGGATCGCTGGCGGACTTCGGTCCGCTGGCGGTGGTGGCGGGACTCTTCCTGATCACCGCCCTTTCCGCTCAGATGATGCCGACGGCGGCGGTGGCGGTCCTCATGTCGCCCATCGCGCTGAGCACGGCCGTCAGCGAGGGACTCTCGCCCCAGGCGCTGATGATGACGGTGGCGGTGGCCAGTTCCTGCGCCTTCATGAGTCCGGTGGGCCACCCGGTGAACCTGCTGGTGATGGGTTTCGGAGGATACCGGTTCGTTGACTTCATCAAGGCGGGATTCCCGCTCCTGATCCTCGTCGGGGCGGTGGTCCTGACCGTGCTCCCCCTCGTATGGCCGCTCGTGCCCGCAGGCTGAAGTCCCGCAGGCTGAAGTCCCGCAGGCTGAAGTCAACGGCCTCCCTCAGAGGCGAACCCGGACGATTCCTTCCACGTGCTCGAAGTGGCGGTCGGCCGACACCAGGTCGGCTCCCGTCTGCATGGCGTGGGCGGCGATCCAGATATCGTTGGTGGGGATCGGGCGGCCCTTTGCTCGCAGAGCCGCCGCGATTCTCGAGTACCGGTCGGCCGTGGTCTTTCCGACCGGCACCACGGTAACGTAGGGATTGTCGAGGAAGGCGCGCAGCGCGCGGGCGTTGCGCTCGTAGCGCGAGCCGTGGCGGAAGCCGTACATCAGTTCGCCGAGCACGACCGTCGACAGCAGAACCTCCTCGGCTCCCCGCACGATCCCGGCTACCTTCTCGCTCCCCCGCATGAGCTGCACATAAGCGTTCGAGTCGAGCAGCACCCTCAGTCCCACATGGCCTCGTCGATCGTCTCGAAGTGCCTGAGCGCCCGTTCGGTCTCGTCCGCCTCCGCGTCGCTCCAGGAGCCGATGAAGCAATCCAGCGACGACCCGACCGCGTCGGCCGCCTGTCTGCCCTCCAGCCCCGCCCCCCGGCGCAGCAGTTTGACGGCGGCTCGGTTGAGCGATGTTCCGTCGCGGTTCGCCAAGCGGCGAATCGCCCCGGTCAGGTCGTCCCCGAGGCCTCTAACGGTGAGCTGTTTCATATCCTGATCTCATGATGACTCAACCTGTGATTCAATTTCTGATGCACTCTGTGATGCAGTCTGCCTCAAAATACGAATCGCGGCTGTGAACCGTCAATCGGCCGGTGGGAAGACGTCCGCGCCCCGCTCAGCGGCTCGCTCCCGGCGGCGGCCTTCTTGACCGTTATTGATAAGGGGTTATCGTTACCGTCGAGATCATGCCCGAGGCGGGCAGATCCAATAACGGAACGAGGTGAAAACGTGAGACATCTTCAGCCGAAACTGCCACTCGCCCTGGTGACCGCGGGACTGCTGGTCCTTGCCGCCTGCGGCGACGATGGCCCCATGGAGCCCGATCACGAAGATCACGCCGAAGAAGTCGAGGGCGTGACCCTGTCGCTGAGCGGCCAGACCGTCGCGACCTATGATGGACACGATGGCGCGTGGACCGGAGAACTCGAGGTCGAGCCGGGCGAGGAAACCGCCCACATCAGCGTGCAGTTCGTGGACCACGACGGGCACGCGGTAACAGTCGGCGATGACTTCTATCTGCGGGTGGACGTCGCGAACGAGTCCATCGCGGAGTTCGAGCAGGACACTCCCGGCGAGTTCGGGGGACACCTGCACGGAGTGGCCGAGGGCGACACCGAGCTGACCTTCAGCCTGATGCACGGCGCCGTCGGGTCGGGACACGCCGACTTCGTGACCGCACCCCTCCACGTGCACGTGCACGAGCACTAACAGCCGGTATTCGCCTGCGACGGCTGGCAGGACCCAGCCGTTCGCAGCAGTTCCGCGAGCCCTCCCCGGAGCGATTCCCGGGGAGGGCTCGCTGTTCAGATGCGCTGGTGGTCTGCGCGCTTCGTCCGGCGGACGTCAGTTCACGAGTGTCACGAGTTCCACGGATCGATCAAGCTCCGGACATAGGGAGGCGATTCTCTCAGGTCTCTCAGGTGCGCCGAGGCGCCGAGGGCGCTCCCGGCCAACGCCATGCCGGGGGACTGACGGGCCAGGAGATCCGCAACTTCCTCGGCCGCCCTGACGCCGCTCGCGAGGGCCCCGTTCACGGAGGGCGTGCGCATGTAGTCGCCCGCGAAGAAGAGATTGCAGAACCCCCGGCCGTGCAGGCGATGCATGTCTGAGATGGCCCTGAACATGCCCGGGCGCCCCATGCAGACGGCCTCCTTCCAGCGGTACACGCGCGTAAAGAGGCCCTCGTCGTCGGCGGGAAGAGCGGAACCCGGAGGAGGATTCCGGCGCGCTTCGCGGAGCAGTTCTCGCTTGATCTCCTCGTCGCCGAGCCGGAGCAACTCCCGCCCGCGGTCGCGGCCGACGATCAAGTCCAGGGTGCTCTTTCCGGGGGGCACACACGACGGAAGGTTGACGGACCGGTCCAACAGAAGCGGCGTATCGTCCTCGGGGTACAGCGCGCCGTGCCAGCCGGCGGGGAGCGGTCGATGGTCGAGTCCGATGACAACCCGGCAGCCGCTGGAGTAGGTCACCGTTTCGAGCGCGCGGCGGATCCCGGCTGGCAGCCCGGGGATAAGGTCCGGCACCCTCGTCGCGGGCACGGCGCAGATCACCGCGTCCGCCTCGATGGGGCCCTTGTCCGTCGCGACGCCGGTCACGACATCGTCTCGCGTTTCGACGCGATGGACAGGGGTCGAGACATGGATCGCATCTCCGCACGCGGCGGCCAGTGCACGGGCGAGGTCGGAAGCCCCTCGCGCCGGCACGCGGAGCTTGTCCGCCTTCAACAGCATTTCCAACAGATACGTCCGCATGTACGCCTGGCCGGAGTTCTCGACGTCGCCCATCGTCATCTTCAGGAACCCCCTGAGGCTCGACTGCAGGGACCGAGGCGCACCGAGCCTGTCCAGGTAGTCGCCGAACGTCTCGCCGTCGTCCAGTTCCGCGAGGCGGCTATCGCTTGAAAAGCTGAGCCGCGCGGATTGACGGACCATCTCCCCGAACAGCTTTCGGGCTGCCCGGACGGATCGGGGCGACAGAAAACCCAGGGACCAGGCGGCCGGGAGATTCCTGACGAGGTTGGTGGCGGAAAGCCCCGGCGTCGTGGTCGTCCACCGGCCGTTCCGATACCAGCCGAGCTTCATCTCCGAGCGAACCAGGGGCACGTTCAGTTCCTCGCAGATTCGGTACGTCACGTCGTAAGAGGAACAGAAGAAGTCCGCCCCGGCATCCACGAAGAAACCGTTCACCTGTTCGCCCGCCAGACGCCCGCCCACGTGTGCGAGCGACTCCAGCAGCAGGGGCTCAATGCCCTTCTTTCTCAGCGTGTAGGCGGCGCTGAGACCGGCCGCTCCTCCCCCGATGATGACGACTCGTCGTGGGTGCATTGGACCTGTCGGTTTGATGAGATGAACGTGGTGCAGGGGCCAAGTGAAGCCTTTAGCGGAAGGCAGAGCGGAGGAAGGGACGATTCTTATGGATATGGAGCAAAAAACGAAGAAAGGGGACGACTTTTAGTCCTGCTTTAGTCCTGGTCGGTTCGGCTCAAGCAACGGCCGCGCGAACTTCTCGTTGAACGCGGCGAAGAGCTGGGCGGGGTCCATACACTCGAGTTCTCGCAGCGTGCAGCCGGGCCATCGTTTGCTTTTTCGCGTCAGAGTCGGGCGGGCGAAGCGGACCATCCTGCTCACGCTCTCCCAGCTCAGGCCCGACCGGCGAAGCTGATGGGCGCGCAGCATCACGAGACCGCCGAGGAAACGATTCAGCGTCGTCGCGCGCGCTGTGGCCTCGGCGAACTGCTGCGAGAGCGTAACCGGGGAGCAGCGGACGGAGCGCGCCAGCTCGCCGGCGCAGCGTACAGGCGTACTCTGGGCTTTGATGGTGGCGATGGACAAGCCTGTGCGAAGGAGCCGGGGGAGGTCCGACCGGCTTATGACGTCCGCCAGGTGAGACAGCCCCGATTTGCTGCGCACGCGCGCGATTTCATGGGGGAGTTGCGTCTCGAGTCGGTCGAACCAGACGAGTGCGGACACCCGCACATCGCTCAACCAGCGCGCCACCGCCGAGTCGCGGTCCGTCACCAGGATGACGGGGATCAGCGGCAAGGTCCGCTCGACCTCCCTGAGCAGTTCGAGCGTCTCGGGCACAACCCAACTGCGACACGCGATGATCAGACCGGTGGTATCGCCTTCTTCGCCCGCGACGACCGCGGCCCCATCGCGCACGATGGTGACGGGGCCCTCCACGGCAGCCTGCACGCGCTCGGCGTCACCTGTCGTATGGGCGAAGATCCGGATCAATTCAGGGGGTCCGCAGCCAGCGAAATGCGGGGCTGCGCAGCGAGACGGCTCTCATCGAACACCGTGTAGCTGTGTCACGAACCGGTTCGGTATCGTGATTTTTATGCGATCCATCGGTTCACGCGCATGAGATTAGGGTGACCGAGAAACAGCGCGCAAGGATGACCGGCCGGCTCGCGCGGGCAGTTCGCGTCCCGGACCCCGCCCGTGAGTCTTGCCGCGCGACATTTGCGGCATATTTTCGCGACAAACAAGCGATAGACACGGACTGGCCGCAAGCGGGAAGGCAGCGGGGAGCCTGGATTCCCGGTGCGGCGGAGAAGGGAACAAATGGCTCAGAGTTCCACCGAGTGGCAGCGACAGGCGGAGGCGCTTCAAGAGCGCGTCACGAGGTTGAGCGCCGCCGTCCTGCGCATCAGCAGTACCCTGGATCTGGATACCGTCCTCCAGGAGGTTGCCGACAGCGCCCGAGCCCTGACCGGGGCGCGCTACGGCCTCATCACCACGGTCGACCGCGCCGGGCGCCTCGAGGACTTCGTCACTTCCGGCTTTACGCCCACGGAGAAGGAGGAGATGGCTTCGTGGCCGGACGGACCGCGGCTCTTCGAGCACCTGCGAGCGCTCGACGGGCCGCTCCGGCTGTCGGACCTGCCGTCCTACGTCCGGGCGCTCGGGCTCGCGCCGGATCTGATGCGGTCCAAGACGCTCCAGGGGGTGCCGCTGCGGCATCTCGACATCGCGGTGGGCAACTTTTTTCTCGCGGAGAAGGAAGGTGGAGAAGAGTTCACCGACGCGGACGAGGAGGTGCTGATGCTGTTCGCGTCTCAGGCGGCGACGGCGATCGCCAACGCCCGCGCGCACCGCGATGAGCGAAGGGCACGGGCCGACCTGGAGACGCTGATCGAAACCTCGCCGGTGGGTGTCGTGGTCTTCGATGGGCGGACGGGCCAGCTCCTGTCGTTCAACCGGGAGGCACGACGGATCGTCGATGCACTGAGCATGCCCGGGACCTCCTCGGAGGCGCTGCTGGAACTGATCACCTTCCGCCGCGCCGACGGGCGGGAACTGGCCCTGGCCGAGTTCCCGTTGACGCAGCTGTTGAGCAGCGGAGAGACGGTGCGCGGCGAGGAGATGACGCTGTCGGTGCCCGACGGCCGAAGCGTGACCACGCTGGTCAACGCGACGCCGATTCAGACGGCCGACGGCGCCGTCGAATCGGTCGTGGTCACCCTGCAGGACCTGGCGCCGCTGGAGGAGCTCGAGCGGCTGCGCGCGGAGTTCCTGCAGATCGTGAGCCACGAACTCAGGACGCCACTGATCTCGATCAAGGGTTCGACGGCCACCGTGCTGGGCGCCTCGGCGGCGCCCGCCGCGGCCGAGATGATGCAGTTCTTCCGCATCATCGACGATCAGGCCGACCGCATGCATGGCCTTATCGGCGATTTGCTCGACCACGGACGCATCGTGACCGGCACGCTGTCGGTGTCCCCCGAGCCGGTCGACGTCGCCTCCGTGGTGGACCAGGCGCGGAGCGACTTTGAGAGCGGCACCGGAACGCATCCGCTCCACATCGACCTGCCGGACGACCTCCCTCGCGTCTTCGCCGACCGCGTGCGCGTCGTCCAGGTTCTCAACAACCTCCTGTCCAACGCGGCGAGATGCTCGCCCGTGTCGTCGCCCGTCCGCGTGGACGCCGCGCGGGACGGCGTACATGTGACCATCTCGGTGACCGACCAGGGCCGGGGCGTGCCGCCGGACCGGCTGCCGCACCTGTTTCGCAGGTATACGGCGCCCGTGGCGGGCGACCGCCACGGCGGGCCGCGGGGAGCGGGTCTGGGGCTCACGATCTGCAAGGGGCTTGTGGAAGCGCACGGGGGCCGCATCTGGGCCGAGAGCGACGGCCCGGGTCGCGGCACGCGGTTCACATTCACGCTCCCGGTGGCCGAGGAGGCGAATGCCGCCGCTGCGCGTCCGGCGGCGGGGGGCCGAAGTCCGGCCCGGGAAGGCGTGCATGGCACGCGAATCCTGGTGGTCGACGATGATCCACAGATCCTGCGGTACGCTCGGGACGCGCTCACCGAGGCAGGTTACGTGCCGGTCGTGACCGGCGACCCGGACGAGGTGGCCGACCTCGTCAGGACGCACAAGCCAGGGCTGGTCCTGCTGGATCTGCTGCTCCCCGGGACCGACGGGATCGCCCTGATGCGGCAGATCCCAGAACTGACCGACGTTCCGGTGATCTTCATCTCCGCATACGGGAGGGAGGAAACGATCGTCAGGGCGCTGGACGCGGGCGCAGCGGACTACATCGTCAAGCCCTTCTCTCCTTCGGAGCTGGGCGCGAGGGTGCGGGCCGCCCTGCGCCGAGTGGCCGGTCCGGAGCCGTTCGTGCTCGGGGAGCTTGCCATCCGGTACGACACGCGCCGGGTCTCGCTGGCCGGCCAGCAGGTACAACTGACGGCCACCGAGTACGAACTGCTTCGCGTGCTGTCGATCAACGTCGGCCGTGTGCTCACATACGAATCGATACTGCGCCAGGCGTGGAGCGGACGACGCGCCGGGACCCCGGACCCGAAGCTCGTCCGCGCCGTCGTGAAGCGCCTGCGCCACAAACTTGGAGACGACGCCGCCAACCCCGCCTATATCCGCAACGAGCGTGGCGTCGGCTATTACATGCCAACCTAGAGGTTCCGTCAGCTGTTCAGATGCGCTGGTGGTCGGGGCGCCAGTCGTTGACGGCCTGCTTGATGGAGTCGCGGCTCGTCAGGTCGCCGGCAAGGACGCGGCGTACCAATCCGGGCAGTTCCGCGTCGGAGGCGAAGCGGAGGGCGATGAGCTGGTCCGTCGTGAGCTGCCCGATGTCGCCCTTCAGCTCGTCCGGCAGAGTCCTCTCGAGGCGGAGGCGCTCTTCCAAGCGGATCACCCGGTCCTGAACGCCCGTTGCGAAGCGCCGCGCGGCGAGAAGGGCGATCGCGGTACAGGCGGCGACCACGAACAGGGCCAGGGTCGCCACGCTGAAGTCCACGACGAGCAGGACTCCGACGCCCAGCGTCGCGGCCGTTGAGAGAAAGGCGCCCGCGAGGAACAGCGTCGGAGGGCGCCTGGCGTGGTTCGCGTAGTTCTGGGGCTCGGCCATTGCAATCCTCGATTCCGGTGCGGTACATCACGCGGAAGAGTAATGTCCATCAGCGCCGCCCGCCGCCCGGAGGATCCCATGGCCGCCTCGAAGGACTTCGCCGCCCGCCCGCTCCACACCGCCGCGGCGGCCGCCGTGCTCCTCGCGACGCTGGCCGCGCCCCCTCCGGTCGAGGCCGCCACGGCCGTCCAGGAGATCCTCATCAGCGGGGGCACCGTGGTCACCTCGGAGGGACGGTTCGACGCGGACGTGCGGGTGCGGGACGGGACCATCGTCGAGATCGGGACCGGACTGGCCGCGGGGGCCGGCGCCCGCGAGATCGATGCCACCGGGCTGCTGGTCATGCCGGGCGGGGTGGATCCGCACGTCCACCTGGGGGGACGCACGCGCGACGACTACCGCACCGGGTCGCAGGCGGCGCTCGCGGGCGGCATCACCACCATCTCGAACTTCGCCTTCCCGGCCGAGGGGCGCACGCTCGCCCAGGCGATCGAGCGCGAGGCGGCGCTCATCCGGGAGCAGGCGATCGCGGACGTCATCCTGCACGCGGGCATCAACGACCCCGCGGCCCAGGAAGGCCAGGTGACCACCCTGGCCGCCGAAACCGGCCAGACCAGCACCAAGATCTTCATGGTGCGGACCGTGTTCGACGCCGAAGTGCCCGACTACATGGCGACCATGGACGCGGCCGGGCGCGCCGGCATGCTGAGCATGGTGCACTGCGAGGACGGGCCCATCCTCGCCCGCGCGGTGGCCCAACTCACCGCCGCGGGACGCACCTCGCTCGAGTACTTCCCGGACAGCCGGCCCGTGGTCGGCGAAGTCGTCGCCACCCAGCGCGCGGTCGCCATGGCCGAGGCCACCGGGGCGCCCGTCTACGCGGTGCACGTCTCCTCCGCAGGCGCACTGCGGGTGCTGCAGGATGCCCGGGAGCGCGGGCTCAGCGTGTTCGTCGAGACCCGCCCCATCTACCTCCACTTCACGCGCGAGCGCTTCGAGGGCCCCGACCGCGGGCTCTACGTGGGACAGCCGCCGCTTCGCGAGCAGGCCGATCAGGACGCCCTGTGGGCGGGCATCGCCAGCGGATCCGTGCACGTCCTCGCCACGGACCACGTCGCCTATCGACGCGACGAGAAGATGGACCCGTCGCAGACCATCAGCCGACACCGCGCCGGCCTGAGCAACCTCCAGGTCGTGCGGCCGATGCTCTATTCCGAGGGCGTCGTCCAGGGCCGCATCTCCGAGGAGCGCTTCGTGGCCGTGACCTCGACCAACGCCGCCAAGCTCTTCGGCCTCTATCCGCGCAAGGGCACGATCGCGGTGGGCTCCGACGCCGACATCGTCCTCTGGGACCCGGACGAGACGCGCACCATCCGCGACGAGGACATGCTCTCCGGCGCCGGCTTCTCGGTCTACTCGGGGTGGGAAGTCACCGGCTGGCCCGTGATGACGCTCCGCCGCGGCGAGGTGGTGTACGAGAACGGCGAGATCCTGGCGGGGTCGGGCAGCGGTGAACTGCTGAGCCGCGGGAGGTGGCGGGCGCCGTAGCTCGCGATCCGACCGTCAGCGCCTAGCTAGCGTGTCCTGATTCGGAGTCGGTGCGACAGGTTCACCGTCCGGACCACATCTTGTTGGCGCCGATAACCTCCATCGGTGTCCGCCCGCGAGTCCAGCGCCCGGTGTGGGCACGGTCCTCGTTGTAGTAGCGAAGATACCTCTCCAGGTCGCGGCGGAGACCCAGGAAGCCGGGCACGAGATACTGGGCGAAGGCGGGCTTCCACCACTCCTCGAGGATCGTGCCGTGCACGCGCTCCACACAGCCGTTGGTCTGGGGCCGTCCGCTGCGGATGAAGCGGTGCTCCGCGCCGAGGCTCGCGACCGTGTCCCGGAACTCCCGCGCCCGGAACTCTTTCCCGTTGTCGGTCAGCACCGCCTCCAGCTCCCAGCCGAACCGCTTCAGATCTCCGGCCACCCGCCGCGCCAGCCGGGAGGCGTAGCGCGTGGCCGGGTTGTGCGGCGTCACGTGCAACGCGGCCCACGTATAGGCGCTCCCCACGTCGATCGCCGTGTACTGCCACACCACCCCTCGCGTGCCCCTGAGCTTGCCGACCCGGAAACAGTCCATCTGCACCAGCTCCCCGGGCTCGTCCACCTCCAGACGGCCCGCCCTCGGCGCCGGGCGAGGTTCCACTTCTGTGCCCGCCGCGTAGCCAGCCACCAGACCCCGCCGCTTCGCACGCGTGTTCAGCCCGTGCCGCCTCAGCACCCGGTACACCCCGCTCGGAGAGATCGACGTGCTGCCGTGGCGACGGAATACGGCCGGAGGCGCTCCGGCCACACGGGCGACGGCGGCCGCGGATGCCGAACGAGACGCCGGTTTTGGTGGAGCAGCGCGTGGTGGCGTTTTCACTGGCGCACCCGGGTTTGGTCCGAGACGGGTGGCGGGGCACGAGGTACTGGGCGAAGGCGAGCCACCAAGCTCCGTCGCTTCCCCCGCCTGTTCAGCCCGTGGCGTAGGAGTACCCGGTGCACCCCGCTCGGGGAGATCGCGTAGCCGCCTCACTTCGCCCGCCTCGGCTCCGGCTTCCTAGGTCTCCGCCGCGATCTGCAGAGGTATCTTCGGTACTACAACCAAGACCGCACCCACACCGGACGCTTGACTCGCGGCGGGAAACCGATGGAAGTCATCGGCGCCAACAAGATGTGGTCCGGACGGTGAACCTGTCGCACCGACTCCGGATCAGGACAGCCTAGCCCGGATTTCTCACAGCATGTAGTAGGCACCGGCCTCCGGTAGTCGCTACGTTGTTCTTGCCCAAGAACATGGCGGCTACACAAAGGAAGAACCGGTGCCGACACAGCGTACACCCGTCTCGTTCGCTTTTTAGGGCTGCCGGAGCCGTAAAGTCACGGCCGATGCCCGGAGCACAATTGGAGTGCACAGCAGCCCCGCTACCGCAGCAGCAGAGCACGGGCGAAATGCATGACCACGAACCAGATGGCGTTAGTCGTCAGCATGGCCGCCACGATCACCAAGAACAGTCTACGTGCGTCTTCTACCCGCATACCGATTCTCACTTTGCGTAAGAGGAAAAATAACGGCCCGCGAAGTTTCCCCCGCGAGCCGTTGATAGGACTGCCGCCCGAGTCGGCTTATCCGGGTCCGCGACCCGCGCACTCCTCCGCCGCCTCGAAGCACTCGAGGCAGGCGAGCCACCGACCGAGCCAGTCGTTCGGGTCGGCCCAGTTGTCGCAAGCTTCGCAGATCAACGCGACCTCCTCCCAACAATCGCCCCCCGGATCAGGATTACAGTCTGGATCGCCCTCCGGGCAACACTCGTCCTCGACCGGGCAATTCTCGTCCAGCATGGGGTCGCAGCAGAAGTCCTGCGCGCAGGCGGACTCGACACCGATCAGAGGCACCCCCGAGGCCGCCTCGGCCGGCGGGTCGATCGGGAGGAACGTCACAAGCAGCAACGCACCCGCGATGGCCATAATCCGCTTCGCCAGTGTGATCATACGGCTCTCCTTGTCCAGAGTGGCATAGCCCCTATCCTTCTCTGGCACAGCATACCTGTTCTCGGTGAAGGGAGCAAGCACAGGGCACTCGGACGAACGGGCAGACCTCCACCGCAGAGGGGCAGGCGATCACTGTGCCGTGAAAGGAACGGGAGCGGCTTGATTCCGCCCCGCGGTCGCAGGTGGTAGGAGGGAGCCCATGTTAGAACTTCCGGGGCTTATATCCATGTTTATGTGAATCTACTCTAAATTGTTTTGTAGTGGAGAGTTAAGGCGATTAGATGCGTTGTTTGGTGGATGGAAGTAACAGGGGGTAGAGATGAGAATCACGTAGCGTCATCACTCGATGCGGTTCGAGTCAACTACAGTAGCGGAAGCTAAGCTGCTGGCTCAATTATACGGAGCGTTAAAGACGGATTTGCGGGTAGGCGTCGAGCCCGGTGCCGTCCCAGTCCTCGTCACTGACGATGCCGACGAAAAGGCCATCATCTTTATCGATACGGGAAAAGAGCACGGATTTTAGCTCACTAAGTGTTAGGTGTGTGACAGCGATCCAAGTTGCCATGACCTCGTCGCCGAAGATGCGGCCCCACTCCTCGAAGCTCTGGTTGGAGGTGAGGATGGTGGAGCCGGTCTCGTAGCGCCGGTTGACGAGCTGGAAGAAGAGGGTGGCTCCGGTGCGGGAGATGGGGACGTAGCCTATCTCGTCAACGATGAGCAGCGCCGGGTGCGTGAGGACCTTGAGCCGTTGCTGGAGCCGGTGCGCGGCCTGTGGCTCCTCGAGGGAGGTGATGAGGTCGGCCAGGGCGCCGTAGTAGACGCGCCTTCCGTGCTCGGCGGTGGCGACGGCGAGCGAGATGGCCAGGTGGGTCTTCCCGACGCCGGGGGGTCCGAGGAAGATGACGTTCTCCTTGCGGTCGAGGAAGGAGAGTTCGTGCAGGGCGTCGATCTGCTCGCGCTTGATGGAGGGCTGGAAGCTGAAGTCGAAGTCGGCCGGGGTCTTCACGGCCGGGAGCCGCGAGGCGCGCATGGCGGCCTGGAGCCTGCGGTTGTTGCGAGCTGAGCCCGGATCCGGTAGCGACGGCCCCACGGGAAGCGGAAGTGGGCGAAGTCCACCTGGCCTTGCACGCCCGGCTCCGTCTCGAACCGGACCGTCGGCTCCGCCGGAGGCCGGGGCCGGACCTGACGGACGTACTCCCTCAGCTGCGTGTAGCCGCCGGCGTAGCCCGCCGCACGGATCTCCGCCAGCAGCCGTACAGCCTCCAGTTCGGGGTACTCTTCCAGCCGTTCCCGCACGATCACCTTGTACCGGTCCAGCTTGGTGGGCACCGGAGGGTGGGGCCCGTAGCGGACCTCCTCGAGGTCCCGGTCCAGCTCTCCGGCGTTGATCCAGCGGTAGATCGTCTGACGGCTGATCCCCAGCTCGCGGGAAATCTCCGTCACCGTCAGACCCTCGTCCGGGTAGTGTCGTAAAAGCACGTGTCGCTCCCATCCGATCACCGGCGCCTCCCCTCTCGAAGTGGAAGACGCCAAGTTCTGCGTTCCCGGGCGGAGCGACCGCCCCGCCCGGCCTACGGGAACGACCGATGTGTCAGTTTTTCTGCCGCCATACCTGTCACTTTTTCACCCGCCACCGACAGTGCTCCTTATGACGGTCCGCTCGGTTCGACCAGTTGTCGAGGGCTCCGGGGACTTCGTCGGTAACGAACTCAGCTGGGGGGTTGCTCAATGCCCGGGGCCACGTCCCGAAGAAGTCAACCAGGAAGAGACGTGGAGACGGCGGGCTGTGACGTTGATCCTGGCGAGGATGGGCGTCGGTGATCAGTGTGTTCTGATACGGTAATCACCTGACAGCTGCCCCCAAAAAGGGGGACGGTGGCCACCCGGCCTCCGCCGCGGTTAGTTGAGAAGTGCTCAAACCACTCAACAACCACGGAGGAGAGAAGAATGACCACCGTCCAGGCCGAGAAGATAGCTCGGCGGAAGCTGTGGCTGCTAGAACTCGCACAGGAGTTGGGCAACGTCTCGAAGGCGTGCCGGATCGCGGGGTACAGCCGGCAGCAGTTCTACGAGATCCGAAGGAACTTCCAACTGTACGGGGCCGAGGGGCTCCTGGACCGCATGCCGGGAGCGAGGGGGCCTCACCCGAACCGTGTGGCCTCGGAGGTGGAGGAGGCGATCCTGGCCCACGCGCTGGCGAACCCGACGCACGGGGTGCAGCGGGTGGCCGACGAGCTGATGCTGAGGGGCGTGCAGGTGAGTTCGGGAGGCGACAGGGGGGTGTGGATCCGCAACGGGCCGTAGAAGCGCCACGAGCGGCTCCTGCGGCTGGAGAAGACGGTCCGGGAGCGCGACTTCGAGCTCACCGAGGAGCAGATCCTGGCGCTGGAACGCTTCGATCCCGAGTACCGGGAGCGTCACATCGAAGTGAAGAAGACGGGGGAGCTGGTGGCCGTGGACACCTTCTTCGCGGGCACGCTGAAGGGAGTGGGCAAGGTCTACATCCAGACGGTGCTCGACTGCTTCAGCCGCTACGTGTGGGCCCGGCTCTACACCTCGAAGATGCCGGTGACCGCGGTCCAGATCCTGAACAACCACGTGCTGCCCTTCTTCGAGGAGCACGCGGTGAAGGTCGAGACGATCCTCAGCGACAACGGGCGGGAGTTCTGCGGCCGGGAGGACCGGCACCCCTACGAGCTCTTCCTCCAGCTCGAGGAGATCGAGCACCGGAAGACGAAGGTGGGCCGGCCACAGTCGAACGGCTTCATCGAGCGCTTCCACCGCACGCTCCTGGACGAGCACCTGCGGGTGAAGAGGCGCACGACCTGGTACGAGTCCGTCGAGGAGATGCAGGCCGATCTGGACGCCTACCTCGAAACCTACAACCGAAACCGTCCCCACCGCGGCCGCGGCATGGAGGGCCGGACCCCGTACCAGGTGTTCAAGAAGGGGATCCGGAAGCCCAGGAGTCGGAAGAAGTCAGCCGGCAAGGGGGTGAAGACCGCAGCCTGACGTCCTGACCTCGGCGAGGCCGGGTGTCAGGTGATTACTGTACTTGTACAATCAGTGCTGAATCGGTTTGACGTTCTTGAGTCCAAGCTTTTCTTGAAAGGAGAGCATCAGCGCCCGGAGTTCAAGCCGTTGTTGCCATAGGGCTTCGGCGGAAGCCATATCCCTTTCGGCAATGGCGTTTTCTTGGTCAACTATTCTGTTGTGGTACGCCATCACCTCAGAAAAGAAGTCCTCGCCAATCCAAAAACGATGTTGCGCAGCCATTTCGCGGACGACCCTAGAACGCTCCTTGGCTTTGCGCTCGAGAAGCGTGAGCCTTTCTAAGGCTTGATCGTTCGGGATGTTGCTCGAATCTTGAAAGTACTTCAAGGCAGCCTTCATTAGGTCACCCGCCGATTGCTCCATGTCTCGAAGTGCGGACCACGTTTCACCGATTCGCCGTACGGCTTCCTTGCTGAATTCCGTTCTGAAAGCCATCTGCTGGCGGTGTCGTTCCAAGAGGTATGTAGCCCACCAAGTGGCCCCGGGGACCAGAACCACAAGAAACAGCTTGTCCACGATCCAAACAGTCCATTCTTGCCCGGTCATGATTCCCTCTCTAGGTCGCGTTCGGTTTGATGGCGAGGTCAGTTCCGCGATGAACTTACGCTCTGCCGCGATGTTCCTCACCACCCGGCAGCCGTCCGGCCCGCCCCGTACACGTAGTTCAGCTGGACGCGCGGCGTTGTCCAGAGTGGCCGAGACCGTTCCGTCGGACAGGCACAATTCCCTCGGCTTCCACTGCCCGCGATACCCGCCACTCCGTGGGTGATCCGTGGTGCGGGCGTCTTTGCAATTGCGGCATCGGCAGTGTGTGTTGACCAGATCCAGCCGGACCTAACCGGCCGATTTGAGACCCACAACCGGAACCGCCGACCCGTGGCCGCCGCATGGAGGGCGACCCCTGAACGACTCATCTAAGGAGGAAATCACGGAAACCAAGGAGCCCGTGGCAATCAAACAAAGGAGCAGGCGAGACCGTCGCGTGCAGCGCTGACTTCGCCGAAGCCGGCTGTCAGGCGAATACGTTGCCTATACACACCGCCGCAACAGGTGTCTCTCAGTTCAGCAAGCCCTGTTGCTTCAGTTTCGCCACCAACGCCTCTTGCGTTCCGACACCCTTCATCGAATTACATGACGTGCACAACAACTGCAAGTTGTGCGCGTGGTTCGTGCCGCCTTTTGTACGCGGATGAATATGGTCGACCGCTAAATTGCGGTACTGGAAGTGATAACGGCAGCCGTTGCAGTTGCCCTGCTGCTCGCCGTACAGCACTGCCTTGTAGTCGGCGGGTACCACCTCGTCGCCCAAGTCCGTGCGGGCCGGTACATCTGTTCGCTCGATGATCTGGCCAAAGAGACCAAGCTGTGTCTTCAACCTTCGATCAACGAGCTTCACGGCAAGCGGAGACAAAATCGATGCCAATCCACTCACGGCCCAGCACCTCCGCCGCTACAAGGGTTGTCGCGCAACCACAAAATGGATCCAATACGATATCGCCAGGACTCGACGACGCCTTAATGATCCGCTCCAAGAGGGCCAGCGGCTTTTGCGTGGGATAGCCAACGTATTGTTTGCGCTGTCGCGCTGCGATAGCCAGCCCGTTTCCCTTTTGCTGCGGCCACCACGATTCGGGGATTTTCCCCTTACTCCCATAGTCTTCGATGGATTCATGCACCAGCCCGCTCGCAAACCCGCCCGCATGAGGCTTCCCGCCCACGTGGGGCACTCGCACGGCATCCGCATTGAACGTCCATGAAGAACCACGAGCATACCAGAATAACGTATCGTGCTTTCTACTGAATTGCCGCTGATTTGGACTTCCCGGGCCAGTGTAGCACCACACGATCTCGTTGCGAAACGATCCGCCAGCGTTAGCGAAGATCACGTCCATTAGAAGTTTCAAATAGTGGCTAGCCGTGGCATCGCAGTGCAGGTAGATCGAACCTGTTGGTTTTAGTATGCGCCTTAGCTCCAGCAAACGCACTGCCATCATGATGAGATACGACTTCATGCCGGTACCGTGCGCCAGTTCCGCAGCCTCGATCACCGCATGTAGCGCCCCGTCGCGCTCTTCTACTTCATCATGCCACGCTTCGTCCACGTCATCCAGCGTCCACGTGTCTTTGAACGCGGCTCCCGCCGCCGCAGAGCCAATCGGCGCAGCGTAATCGCGGTTTGAGTTGAACGGCGGGTCGAGGTAGATCAAATCAACGCACTCCGAGTTGATCCCGCGGAGGATGTCCAGGTTGTCGCTCGTCCAAACCGTGCGATTGGCGAAGTTCGGCGTTCCCGATGCGGCGCTCATGCGCCGCCCGACAAGGCTAGCTCCGACTCCAAACACCGACAGGACCGCAGAGCAGGTACCCCTCATTGCGAGAGACTCGCGACCCGCCCGGATGGAGTCGGGCCGTGTCACGATCGCACATGAGGCATGCAGAAAGCCCCGCCTGTTCGCTGGACCTCGGGGAGCTACCCCTCGGTGTTGTGTCGGCTATGGTATTCAGCGGGAGGCCCGACGCGGGGCCTCATGTGCTTCGTGACGCCGATCACCATATGTCGATAGCGCTCCTGCCGCAACTCTCTTATGTCAATCGCCTTATCGGAGCCACAGCCATGAGCGATCCACTGAGATCAAGTGGCGGGGAAACAGCTTGCGGTAGGGGAGGACGGAGCTGAGCCGATGAGCCGACCGAAGCACGATACCCCAGGCGTACCTATGGAGGACTTGTTCAAGATTCTACGCGAGGATTGGGCACGGGCACGTCTCTATTCTGACGAGGTGCGGTTGTTGCTTTCTGATGATCCCGCGACTAGCTAGAGCCCTTCAAGAAGGTCCGTGGTGACTTCGCCAACGGAGATGTTCCATTCCTTTACGTCCGCGACGTGGTGCTACGCATCACGAAGTTGACGGATCCAGCCAGAACGAGTGGTCCGAGAAACGCGAGTCTAGCTTAGCAGCTAGGTGCAATGCACACACTTACGCTCACTCTTCTCCAAGTGCGCCAGCACCGCGCGCGCGAGTGCTCGTGATGTCACCGTCAGAACGCGTCCTCCTTCAAGACTACGCAAGTCCTCTTCCGCGTGACTACAGTCACGTTCGTGGATCGTGGCCGCCGGACCCTCGTTGAACACGATACTCACTCCCGATGGATACATTAGCCCATGAGCGAGTGCCACCCCTTCGCCGGCCTTCATCTTCCTCGCCATTCCGGCCACCATCGATGCATCTGCCGCTTCAGGAGCGATTCCAAAGTCCAACGATTTGGGATCCACGTCGACCTGCATGTGGTTCAGGTGTCGCATCAACGTAGCAACCCCATTGGCAGTGAGACTGGGATCACCGCGCTGCATGCTCAACGCTTCCGGCAACATCTTTGCCTTTTGGAAGAAGTCACTCTCGGCGGACTCGCTACGATGCACCAGCCAGTTCCTCAGATAGCGCAAGTCTCCCATCAAATCGGATTTGATGTGGTTGGGACTCTCTACGTTCAACGCCGTGGCGATCCGTCGTCTCGCGACTTCCTCCCAAGTCTGATATGTAAACACAACAAACGCCTTCGCATACAGCCGCTCGAAATCACCAGCGTCAGTGAAGGCTTCGACAACACGATCCACGGGTACCCGCGCAAGGACTGCGTCGACTCTTCCATCGGGACGATAAGTGTTTATCGTAAACGGTTCATCGTGAGCGGCAACATGCTTGAGATGATCACGCATGGCATTCTGGCTGCCCAGGATGGCCGCAAACCAAACGAACATCATCTGGCAGTCAGAGGAGAATCGCTGCATTGCGTTCTGGATTTCGGCGCCTGCCTCACCGCCAATCTTCGGTACGCCTGTGCATCTCAGGGTAAGTGTTCCACCGGGCCAGCCTATTTGAAGCATTGTGGTCGTCAATTCCTCTACGGACAGTCTGGACTCCCCCATCTGCTCGATCGTAGTTTCGCTCTCGCGGATCCGCGCGTGCAGCTTGTCGAAATCGAGCGCCGAGCTCGGAATGGTCATGCTCAACCCTCCGAACCTCGGCAGGGAACGCAGACGGCCGGGTGTGTCGCTCTCGATTAGCTTCTTGATCGTGTTGCGGCCTCCTGGCAGTTCACTACTCTTCAGAATCGACATGTACAGTTCACAGAAGTCCTCGAACGTCTCGAAGTCCACGCCCTTCTGAAATTGGACCACCGTCTTCTGCTCTCCTGCGTCGGTGGCCGTGCTTCGGTCGAGTATCTCCACTTAGTTGCTCCTCCATTCCACGCGGGCGCTACTTCCGTCTCCGTCGCATCGGCCGTCGCATGCTGACGGTTTCAGGGGACCCGTTTCCCGGAGCGGTCGGATGAATGTGCTTTGAGGAAACTCCCGCCCATCCTCCCATTTTCCTGATCGCCTTGGAAGGTTGGCTGAATCATGAACCCGAACCCTGGCGGCGGTGGCTTCAGTTCGCCGACCATGAGAAGCGACGCTTCGCAGTGTCTCACAAGAGCGAGCGCTTCGGGACGAGTGAACACGCTGGTGCGGCCGAAATCGTGGTGGTTCATCCCGGCGAGCTGCTTGAGTGCTGTGACGATACGCCCGTAATGCTGCCCGCGGCGTTCGTCGGTACAGACGGCAAGATGGTCCTTGATCCTGCCGTACCCCTGATCGCTGAGGCTCTGGTCCACGGCCTCGACCAGCATTCGGCAGATCCCGACTGCCTTGGGCGGGTCGCTCGAAACGGGCGGAGCCGGATCCGCTCCGGACGCCAGGCTCGAAATGCTGCGGACAGACGACGAGGGTAACGCGGTCCAACACCCTGCTGTACGTCGCGGCCTGGGAGACCAGCCGAGTCAGCCGATCTCGATTCGACTTGATCTCGTAGCCATGAAGGACGCCACTCACGGTTAGCAGATCGATTCGAGCCGCCCCTTGGCAGAGCCCCAATTCCTCGATCACCAGCGAGTTCGAGTCTGCTGACTCCTGCTGCTGCAGATACGTCCGGAGCGCCGGCCGCACCTCCGGGTCTCGGATTGCGGGTTCCCGGATCCGGGATCTGGTGGCTTGCTCGCTCGGGATCAGAAACGCCCCTCCGAGGCCGGCTCCACCCACACCCTGTAGTTCCGGGCGGGAAAGAACTGGCCGGCCTGCTCCCCTGGTCAGCCCCTCGAGGCTCAGCATCGAGGTCGTGCCCTCGCCCTCCGGGGACGCCACGAGTTTGACGCACCAGCCGTCATCCTCGGATGACTTCTGAACGGACGACGGAACGAAGGTCATGTCCGGCGTCTTGAGCATTGTCACGGGTGCTACTCCTTCGGGTCGGGGAGAATGGCGACCGCTTTGCGCTCGTCGATCACCGCCCGAATCTCCTCCGCCTGGATCTGCTGCCGTTGCCCGACGAGTGCGTCCTTGAGAACGTCGTTTGCCACCCGCGCCACGTCCGCGAAACTCAGGCCCACTGCCCGCCACGCGAGGTCGCTCCACGTGATGTCCTGCGAAGCGCGCGGACCAACCCGCGTTCTCAGTAGCTCGGCGATCTGGCACTCGTCCGGCATCTCGAAGTGAAGAATGTCGTCAAAGCGACGGAAGAGCGCCTGGTCGAGTACGCTCGGATGATTGGTCGCTGCCATCACGATGCTGTGCGAGTCGTCCTGCTCGATCATCTGGAGGAAGCTGTTCAGCACCCGCCGGATCTCGCCCACGTCGTTGGCGATCCCGCGTTCCGAGCCGATGGCATCGAACTCGTCAAAGAAATAAACGCCTCGTGTCTGGCCGGTGGCGTCGAAGATCTGCCGCAACTTGGCCGCGGTCTCTCCCATGAACCTCGTGATCAGGCCGTCAAGCCGAACCTGGAGCAGGGGGAGACCGAGTTCTCCCGCCAGGACGGATGCGGAAAGCGTCTTCCCGGTACCCGGAGGGCCCACGAGCAGGAGCTTGCGCCTCGGCGAGAGGCCGTGATCCAGGATCTGGCTGGCGTGGCGCTGCTCACGAATGATCCGGTCGATGCGACTCGCCAAGGCCTCCCCGAGGATCATGTCCCCCAGCCGTGCCTTGGGGAACGAAGCTTCGAGCAGGTTGGCCAGTTCTCCGCGCGGTCGACCGATCGGCACCGGGGATCCAGCCCCACGTCGGCTCTTGGCTTTGTCGATGATGTCGCGGAGCTCGGTGGCCAGTTTCCCGTGCCCAACCTTCGCTTCGTGGGCAGCGACCTGCATGGCGACCGAGATGAATCGGTCGTTGTCGCCTTCCAGATGCGACCTCAGCAACGCCTTGAGCTGCTCGGCACTGGCTATGGAAGCCTCCGGTTCGGCTGGCGGAAATCGCGTCGCTCGGCAACGTGGCGATTCGGGTGACCCATATTATATCACCCCTCCGCCACAGCCTCATCCCGGGGGTGGGTGGGGATCCCGACCGTACGAGCGATTCTCCCGAATCCTCCCAGCACGTCCATGAATCAACAGCTCGGAGCGTTGATTCCGTGCGGTCGCAATCCCCCACGCAATCGCTTCTCGCTGCGTGTCGAACACCTTCGTTGCCTTCGGGCTACCCGAGGCCTTGACGGCCCATCCGTTCTTCCCAGGGACCACGTGCTGGTTCCGCTTCCTTGTCATGGTCTGCACCTCCTCCACCCCGATTGCCGGACATGACCGTATCGTAGCGGCCATCGCGTAGGGTGAAGACCGTAGCCTGAAGCGCTGACCTCGGCGAGGCCGGGTGTCAGGTGAATACCGTACTTGTACACCGGGGGGCACCGCACTCACCGAGACTTGAAACAGCAACGAGCCGCGCTTACCGTGACCGTTCTTCCGCCTTCACGCGGAGGATTCTCCTCTCACCGCTTCGTGGAGTGCGCCATGACGGCAAAGGACGAGTTCTTCATCGACGGAAAGCCGTTCAAGCTCGAACACAGCCCGCAGAAGGTCTCCGCGCTGCTCCATCTGGTTCGCAAGTCTGCCCGCGATTTCCTCCTGGTCTCGGAGGACGGCATCGAGCACGGCGATCCCGACGAGTTGGTCGACATCGTTCCGGGAGACAAGTTCTCGACCAAGAAACGTGACGATTCCCAGAAGCCGGTTGAGAGGCCGATCCGCTACACCGTCAACGGTGAGGAGAATACGACCCTTGAGAATCCGCTTTCGCTGGAGTCGATCCTACGAAATGCGGGGGCGGGTGCCGCGATCGACACAGCGGAGCTGGGCAGTTACTACCTGGAGAACACGGCGGACGGTCGAAGATACGAGAACCTCGACGATCTGGTGACGATATCCGATGGAGACAACTTCCTCGCGATCCACGTTGGCAGCACGCCCGTAGCCTGAACTCTTATGCTGGAACGAGTCTTCCAGGAGTTGCGAGCCATCGGAATGGAGCCACGGATCGTCGACTTCCCTGGCTTCTCGATCTCGGGGCAGGCCATCGTCCTTGATATTGATGTGAAACACGGTCGTTTCAAGGACAAGACCGTGACGCTCGCCCTGAGCTTTCAGGAGGATGCATACCCCGAATACCCACCGCACTTCGTTCACTTCAAGTCATCGATCAGCACGCCGATCGCGACAAGGCACTCCACGCACGACTTTGAGGGGGAGAACTGGTCAGCCTATAGCCTTCCGCCAAGCGATTTCTGGGACGGGCTGAAATCGTCGGAGAAGAACATGAGGACGTACTATCAGCGGCACCTTCTCCGGGTGCTTGCCCGGCTATGAGATTCGAGGCCGTTCTCCCCGAAGCTATAGCTGAAGAAGCTAAAGATCACCTGCTCGCGTGGCTCCGGCGTGGTGAACGACAGGAGGATCTCTGCTTCGCGCTTTGGCGTCCCAGCACAGGAGCGTCTCGCACTACGGGCGTGGTCACGGAACTTCTTCTCCCGACGAGCGGCGAGCGGAGCTTGCACGGCAACGTGAGCTTCGAAGCTGAGTACCTTGGAAGGGCCGCCCGTCGAGCGTGTCAAACGAATACGGGTGTTGCCTTCATGCACAGCCATCCCAGCCCCGGCTGGCAGGCGATGAGCTATACTGATGTTGTGGCCGAGCGGGATCGCATCGCGCCACCGTCCCGCGCTTCAGGCCTGCCGCTGCTGGGTCTGACCGTCGGCACGGATGGGGTCTGGAGCGCCCGCTTTTGGTCCTGGAATGGCCGGGAGTTCGCCCGCACTCCGTGCGACAAGGTCAGGGTCGTGGGTAGCGGGATTCACCTCAGCAGCAACCCGGACCTCAAGTCGCGTGCCGTACGGTCAAGACGCCTGCGCCGTACGCTCGACACATGGGGCCCAGAATGCCAAGCCGTTCTGGCCAGCCTTCGAATCGGTGTTGTGGGACTCGGCAGCGTTGGTTCGATCATTGCCGAGACGCTCGCACGGATCGGTACCACCGACATCATGCTTCTCGATGCTGACCGCGTAGAGGAGCACAACCTTGACCGGCTCTTGTACGCCACCGCCGACGACATTGGCCGTTTCAAGGTGGACCTGGTGGCGGAGAAACTGCGGTCCGGCGCTACGGCCGCCTCCTTCCGAGTTGACGCCAAGCGAGTTTGGGTCCAGGAGCGCGATGGCTACGCCGCCGCGCTCGACTGCGATGTGGTGTTTGCGGCCGTCGACCGCCCGCTACCAAAGGACCTGCTCAACAACATTGCCTACGTTCACTGTATCCCCGTCGTCTTCGGCGGTGTCCGTGTCGCAACCAAGACTGATGGCCGCCTCGCGGACGCTACCTGGAGCGTCGTTCGCGCCGGACCGGAATCACGCTGTCTGCGTTGCGATGGTCAATACACAACGTCGGCGGTCATGATGGAGCGCGACGGATCCCTCGACGATCCAACCTATGTTGCTCAAGGTGTTGCCGTTCCGGGCAACGAGAACGTTTTTCCGTTCAGCGCTAATTTGGGCAGTCTGATGGTGCTTGAGATGCTGCGCGCCATACTGCGCGAACATTGGTGGCCCCCCGCTCCCACCAAACTGCATTATAGCTACGTTGCGGGTCGACTGATGTCCGACGTCGCCACATGCCACCCAGGCTGTTCGGTCGCCGAGCGGACCAGCCTAGGCGACCGCTGGGTCTATCCCTTCATCGACGACCCGGTTGTGCGCGAGGAGCAGTTCCACAGTTATCGCGATCGTATGGCATCCTATCTTGGCCGCAAGCTATCTGGAATCCGGAATCGGCGGAGGAACTGACCATGAGCACCGCGCTCACCGATGTCTCGCTCACCGACGTCCGTTGCTTCTCCGGCGAACAGCACGCACAGCTGTCCAAGATGACGCTGCTGGTCGGTGAGAACAGCGTCGGCAAGACCACGTTCCTTGGTTGTCTGCATGCCCTCGGCCGACTGGCTGGGCTCGAGGATCTAGACGATCGAATTAACTGGTTCGACCGTGCCCCATTTTCCATGGGGTCGTTCGATACGGTCGCTCGATCCGGATCTACGTCGTTTCGCGTCAGCGTCGGACTGGCCGGCGGTCCATTCAATCAGTTGGCTATCCAGTTCGCGGATGGTGCCGAGGGCTGTCCCAAGGAGATCGGGCTGGAACTGCAGCTCTCCGACAGCCACCCCGAAGAACGGCCGACTTTGAGCATCGTTCGCGAGAGTTCCGAGAGTCACACTGAACGCTGGCGCTTCGAGGGCCCTGGATTCCGTTTCCGCCTCAACCAGTCCGATGTCTCGGACGTGCAGTTCACGACATGGCTGTCGCGGACGATACGCTACGGCCAACTGCCGTTCGATGGCGACGTGACGAAGTTCCGAAAGCGGGTGAGGCCTGCGACCAATGAGGATCTCGTAGCGTTCGGCAAGTTCGTCAACTTCTTCCGTCATGATTTCCGCGCCCCCGAGACGCCGCTCCGGATCACCCCCGTCTCCCTACGGGGCTGGGATCCACAGAGGCTTTATATCTCCAACCCCTTCGGAGGAGCGGGAGAACACCTAAACCTCGATGTGATCAACGAGACCGGCCGCGAACTCGGTCTCTTCAACGGAATTGACGTTCGCCAAGTCGGCCCCAACGCTTTTGAAGTTCTTGTTGACGTTTCGGGTTCGCGCCACAACCTCACGGATGTCGGCTACGGCGTTACCAGCCTTCTTCCCTTCATCGAAGCGTTCGCAACTGCGCCCACAAACTGCCTCTTCCTGCTTCAGCAGCCCGAGGTGCACGTCCATCCATCGGCGCAGGCCAAGCTCGTCAAGATGATGGCCAAGAGCGACCGCGCGTTCGTTATCGAAACACACAGCGACCATGTGATCGCTTGGTTGCGTATTCTTGTCAAGGAACAACACTTGGCGCCTTCCGATGTCGGAATCATCTACTTCGAATCCCTTCCTGACGATCCGTCGGCCACCCGCTTGCATCAGATCTCCCTTGACGGACGCGCTAATCTGAGGGGACAGCCTCCCACCTATCGGCAATTCTTCTCACGGGAGACCGCCAGACTTTTGGGATTGCCTACATGAAGATTTTAGCATGTGCGTGAGGGCCATCATCGATGCCAGTGCGTTTCGCCACGTAATGGAGCCGACCCGGAACTCTGCAGGGGACCAATTGCGTTGTTGGATCCTCCGTGGCGATGGAGTTGTCGTGTACTCCCCCCACCACACCGGGTACGCCACAGAACTCAAGAAGTACCCTGATGTCCAAGATCTCCTGAGGGACTATAGCCAGCGTGGGCTGGCCATCGAGGTCGACGCGACGTCAATCCGGGCGGCCCGCGACGAGATCCCCGACCGCCCGGTTCGGCGGGCTAACGATGAAGATGTAGACATCCTCGCTTTAGCCGTGGCTGGCCAAGCCACCGTCCTCTTCTCACGCGACGGACCGCTCCGTAGGGACTTCGCCGACAACCAAGTATTGAGCAATGTCGGGCGCCAGCACCGACGCAGTGTGCCCAGTCTCGTTGAGCTGGCCGCAGACACAACGCACGCCAGCCGTCGGAGACAGTTCCTTGCGCGTCGCCAATGCCCATCTTCCCCATAGCTGCGGATTCCGACGCATGCTGATCAGCGATCCCGATCCCTGCCGATCATCTTGGAGCAAGCGAGTAGCGTTGCCGGAGAATCTTCTGTAGCGCCCCCACTCCTCCCACTCGCGGAGGCCTCCCCGAGACGAGGAGGGGGAGGATGGCTCTGTACGAGCGGGATTCTACGCGGAGCAACGACCGGATTCGGGTTACCGGCGGTAGCTCCTGATCGTGTCCGCGTCCAGCTGATCGGCCGGCATCAGCCAGTAGTTACGTGTTTCCGACACGCTAATCTCGCTGTCCTGCAGCTTCAACTCGAACGACGCATAGAGCGGGTTCTCTTAGTATGGGTCTTCGTGCCCGCCAGCCTCCAGGCGCAGATTCAGCGCCCTTTGCGGCGACGCGGGGTCGATGGTCAGGGTCGTGACGCGACCGGGAAACAGGTCGGCGAGACTCAGGGAAGCGTCAAGCGCGTCCCGATCCACGTCTTCGTCTTGGCCGAGCACCACCAGTTCGATCGGAACGCCGGAGGGCAGCCAGCACACTCTGTAGAAGCCGGTCGAGCTGCTTTTTTCCGTCCAGCGGCTGCGCTGTTCCTCGAAGTTGATGGTGCGCGGATCCCTGACCCTGGCGAAGTGGCGAGGGTCATATGCCCTCGTCAGCAGGTGAAGCGTCGCGTCCTCGATCGGGTTTCCGTCCGTGTCCGTCACGCTCCCGGTGAGGATGCCGGTTTGCCAGACTGCGGTGCCGGCCCCGGAGACCATGGGGACCCCGGGTGGGCCCTCTCGACCACAGACCGCGGAGAGGACATCGCTCAGGGGGGGCGCTTCGAACCGGACCTCGACCCGGCTGTCGACGTCCGGTCCCACCTCCACCTCGACGGGCTCGGATTCGTACCACAGTTGCTCCAGGTACGGATGCGTGAAGTGGACGGCGTAGGTGCCGACGCCCAGGCGGTCCAGCTCGAATCGGCCTTCGGCATCGGTTTCCGTCTCCGTGCCGGATCCCCGCACGTAGACGCGCGCGTTCGGCAGTCCGGCGCCGAGCGAGTCGACGACGGTCCCCGCGATGCGCCTCCCCCGGTGTCCTTCGAAGACCACGCCCGCGTCGCCATGCGCCCGAAGCACCTCGCCGTGCGTGATGG
>VXMQ01000072.1 GCA_009841015.1 Candidatus Palauibacter denitrificans
GCCGCTACCTGGCCGACTTCGGCCGCTACGGCATCCCCTTCTACGTGCTCTACCGGCCGGACCGGGAGCCGCACGTCTTCTCGGAACTGATCTCGAAGTCCGCGATCCTCGACCTGCTCGGCGACTAGCGGGCGCGGGGACCAGGGGGCCAGCCGGCTGCAGCGAGCTCGCGGCTAGCGGGCGGCTCCCACCCGGTCGAGGAACGGTCCCACATCCAGAAGCACGATGTCGTCGCGCTGCCGGAGTTCGCGGAGGAACGGGCCCTTGTGTCCCGCGCCGTACGTGAGGAGGAAACGGACGCCCTCGCCCCGATGCCGCTCCAGCCCGTCCTCGATATACGCCCAGTGCGAGGCGTTGATCGCCTCCCAGCCGCCGGGGCCCAGGTCCGCGTCGAACAGGCGGGCGTACGTCCGCATGCGGATGTCGTAGGCCTCGTCGTAGGCATCCGTGTGGATCCAGCGCGGGTCGTCCGCCGCGCCCGCCGCGAGCGCCTCGGCTGAAGCCTCCGCGGCGGCCCGGTATTCCGCCCAGCCCTCGGCCCGGTCCGGGTCCCGCGAATAGGCGTCGAGGTAGGCGGCCCGGAAGTCCGACATCGGCTCGGTCCACCCGGCGGTGGGGATGACTTCGAAGTCCATTTCGCCGGAGAGGGGGAAGAGTCCCTCCATGTACTCGGGGAAGCGGCGGACCCGCGGTTCCTCGACCGTCCCGGTGGCCTCGAACTCGGCCCACGCGCGGTCCCAGCGGTTGGGCGGGATCTCCGTCAGCCAGTAGTCCGGATCGATCTCCCGCACCAGGTCTCTCACGAATTCCAGGCTGAACGTCTCGCTGGTCTCGTGGCCCGAGTGGATCATCCCGAGCACGACGACCTCGTTCAGCGCCGCCTCCTCGTCCGAGGCAGCCGGCGATTCCGCCGCAGCCGACCCGGCAGTCGGCGCGAGTTCGACCAGCGTGCCCGAGACCTCATTCGCCACGAACACGCGCTCCCCGTCCGGGTGCACGCGGAGGACGATGGGCTGCTCGCCGACCTCCAGCCGCTGCACGACGGCGCGGGATTCGAGGTCGACGACGGAGACGGTGTTCCCGCCCGCGTTGTTGACCAGCGCATGGCGGCCGTCCGCGGGCACCGCGACCGAGAACGGCCGCGGGCCGATGCCCTCCGAGACGCGGCCCGTGACCGCGAAGGACGCGGTGTTGACGAAGGCCACCTCGTGCGACCCGCCGCAGGCGACGACGTACGTGACCTGGTCGGGCGTGAGCGCCCCGCCCGGTGGGCCGGGACACGCTTCGACGGTGGCATCCAACTCACCGTTCAGGAGGTCGATGACGGAGACGGATCCCGCGTCGAGGTTGGGGACGAAGGCGTGGGACCCGTCCCACATCACGTCCGCGGGATAGGGGCGATCGCCGGTGGCGTGGAACGCGCGCGGCGTGCCCTCGCGGGTGTCCACCGTCCACAGCCGGTCGGAGAACTCGGTCGTGATCCAGGTCTCTCCGCGCACGGTTCCAGGCGTGAACAGCGACGGCCCGGCTCCGACGTCCCACACGGCGCCGGGGACGATCCGGCCTTCGTCGTCGAGTCGGATGAGCGTCGAATCCCGGAACTGGCTCACCAGCCAGCCACCGTCGACGCGGACGAGGTCGAGCGGCGCGTCCCCGGCATCCCACCGCGCCACGACGGCGGACTCGGAGAGATCCACGACCGCGATGCGGCCTTCGCCGCTCAGGGCGACCCAGGCGGTGTCGCCGTCCGCGCTGAACCGGATGCCGTGCGGAGCGGCGCCCACGTCGATCGTCGCGCCGATCCGGAAGGGCGCGTCGGTGTCGACCGGCTCCCGCGGCGATTCGCCGCAGGCAGTCGCCGCCAGCGCCAGCGGGGCGGCCGCGGCGAGGGCTCTGAGGCTCATCAGCCCCCGCTCTGCTGCAGGTCCGCGGCGACTTCCTCGGCGGCGCGCCAGATGCGCAGCGTATTCCCGCCCCAGAGTTGTCGGATCTCGTCCTCGGAATAGCCGCGGCGCACGAGTTCGATCGTGACGTTGAGCGTCTCCGAGGCATCGCTCCACCCCTCGATCCCGCCGCCGCCGTCGAAGTCAGAGCTGATCCCGACGTAGTCGATGCCGATCAGGTTGACGGCGTGGTCGATGTGGTCGACGAAGTCCGCCACGTTCACGGCCGCATACCGCGACCGAATCTCGGCCATCCCCTCGCGGAAAGCGACGCGCTGTTCGTCCGTCATCTGGGAGAAGCTCGTGAAGCCGATCGACTCCCGCAGCGCGGTGACCTCCGCCTGCTGCTCTTCCGACGGCGATTTCACGAAGGCCCCCAGGGCGACGGCCTGGATCACCCCGCCGTTCTCGCGCAGGGCGTACAACTGCTCGTCGTCCATGTTGCGGGGATGGGCGTTCACCGCGTGGGCGCCGGAGTGCGACGCGATGACCGGAGCCTCGGAGAGCTCCATCGCCTCGAGGCTGGCCGCCTTCGAAATGTGGGAAACGTCGACCATGATCCCGAGCCGGTTCATCTCGGCGATCACCTCCTCGCCGAAGTCGCTGATGCCCCCGTTCTCCTCCGGCGTGTCGCCGAACGCGAAGTTGGGTTGCGCCGAATCGGCGATGTCGTTGTTCCCGTTGTGCGCCAGCGTGATGTAGCGCGCGCCGAGTTCGTGGTATCGCTCGAGGAGGGAGAGGTCCGTCCCGATGACGTACCCGTTCTCGATCCCGATCGCCGCCACGAGCCGGCCCTCGGCGTGGATCCGCTCCGCATCGGCGGCGGTGTGGGCGAGCCCGATCTGCTCCGGGTACATCTCGTCCGTCATGCGGTGGATCGCCTCGAACTTCGTCAGCGCGCCCTGTTTCGCAGCCTCGTAGTTCTCCGGCGTGCGCTCGGTCTGTCCCACGTAGACGATGAAGAAGCCGACGTCGAGTTCGCCGGCCCGCATCTTCTCGAGGTTCACCTGGCGGTCCGCATTGAGCGGGTCCACCTCAGGGGTGGCGAAGTTGTAGGGGATGTCGTCGTGCGTGTCGATCGTGAGCACGCTCGCGTGGATCTCGCGCGCACGCCGTTCGAGTTCGGCCTCCTCCATGGAAGCCTCTTCACCGGCCGCGGTTCCCGCATCGTCCGGCGGTGCTCCGCAACCGAAAGCGAGAAACGGGGCGAGGAAAAGGGACAGGGCGGGCAGGAGGGCTTGGTGCGAGCGTACGATCTGTCTCATCTTTGACTCCCTGGTCGGTCCGAACCGCTGTGGCGCAAGCTCGTCCGCGCCCCGGCGGGATGCAACGAGGATCGGGCCGCGCCGAAACTCGCGAGCCCTGGAGGACGGACGAACGTCATGTACCCCTGGAAGGCGCCTCGACGCCTTTGCATGACGCTGGCAGCGCTGGCGGCGCTCGGGTGCGCGGACGCCACGGGTCCCGAACCGCCCGCGGCGGGCGAGATCGTCTTCACCTCGATCCGCGAGAGGTTCATGCGCATCTGGGTGGCGAACGCGGATGGGACGGGGCAGCGGCCCCTCACGCCGGAAGGGGAGACGAGCCTCGAGCCCAGCTGGACGCCGGACGGTTCGCGGATCGTGTTCACGAGCTGGCTCGACGGGAACCCCGACATCTTCGTCATGGACGCGGACGGCTCGGACTGGAGGCCGGTGACGCGGGACACGGCGTATGACCGGTCCGGACGCCTGTCCCCGGACGGGAAGCGCGTGGTGTTCGTCTCCGAGCGCACCGGGGATCCGGACATCTGGGTGATCGACGTGGACGGATCGAATCCGGTCAACCTCACCAAGAGCCCGTCGTCGTTCGACGTGGATCCGGACTGGTCGCCCGACGGCGCCCGGATCGTCTTTGCCTCGGACCGCGGCGGGGGCCGGCAGTTCTCGCTGTGGACGATGCGAGCCGATGGGACGGGGCTCGCGCGGCTCCCCGCCGAGGGCGGTGCGCGTTCCCCGTCCTGGTCTCCGGATGGGTCGCGGATCGTCTTCACGTCATACCGGGACATCGGCGACGCGGAGATCTACGTGATGCGGGCGGATGGCAGCGGCCAGACCAACCTCTCGGGACGCGCCGGAGTGGACGAACTGCCGCGCTGGTCGCCGGACGGCGCGTACGTGCTGTTCTCGACCAAGCGGGACGGGAACTCGGAGATTTACGCGATGGGCGCGGACGGATCGGGGCCGGTGAACATCACGCGCCACCCGCGCTGGGATGCCATGGCCGCATGGAGGCCGTAGTGTGCGTGCGGCGCCCGGTTCGGGCCCACCGTCAACCCTCAGAGGGATCAGTCAGGGGGATCAGCCGAATGATGTGCATGCGCGACGTTGCCACGACTCTCGTCCTCGCC
>VXMQ01000093.1 GCA_009841015.1 Candidatus Palauibacter denitrificans
GCCGTTTTCCCTGCCCTCCCAGCCGTTTTCCCCGCCCTCCCCGGTCTCCGCTCGCGAGAATGGCGGGCCCCGGGTCGCGCTCTTCGTCGACACCTTCACGCGCTACTTCGAGCCGGAGAACGCCCGTGCCGCCGTCCGCCTGCTGTCACGGGCGGGCTATCGGGTGGAGGAGGCCAACACGGCGGGGCGGCCGCTCTGCTGCGGGCGCACCTTCCTCAACGCCGGCCTGGTCGAGGAGGCGCGGGTCGAACTCGACCGCACCGTCCGCGCGCTGAGCCGCTTCGTGGCGCGGGGGATTCCGGTGGTGGGACTCGAACCGTCATGCCTGCTCACGCTGCGCGACGAACTGCCCGTGCTGGACTCCGGGCCCGAGGCCGCCGAGGTCGCGGACCGGGCCCGGCTGCTGACCGAATGGCTCGTCGAAGCGGCGGCGCTCGACCGGCTCGACCTCGCTCCCCTTCCCGTCCGGCGCGTCCGCGTCCACGGCCACTGCCACGAGAAGGCGTTCGGCGCGGACGGCCCGACGATGGAAGTCCTCCGCGCCATCCCCGACCTCGAGGTCGAAGGCATCCCCGCCGGCTGCTGCGGGATGGCGGGCTCGTTCGGCTACGAGGCGGAGCACGCGGAGATCTCTCGCCGCGTCGCCGAACTCGAACTCCTCCCCACGGTCCGCGAACTGCGCGACGACGAGTGGCTGGTCGCCAACGGCACAAGCTGCCGCCACCAGGTCGCCGACCTCGCCAACGCCACGGCCCGCCACGTCGCCACGGTACTCGAGGCGGCAGCTCTCCCTCCTTGACGCGTCGGTTCTTGGCACGGACGAGTGAAGGGAGACGGGTGATCCGGCGTTACCCTCCGGGCCGTGTGCTCATCCAGTCGCAATCCTCGTCCGAGACCAGGTACATCAAGATCCAGGTCTGAAGTTTCTCCGAATCGTCGATTCGCCGGTCCAGGACGAATAGCGTATCGCCCCGGAAGGTCTCCATCGGTCGGATCTCGAAGTCGTGCGGCACGAGGGTGTCCACACACGCTTGCGAGAGGTCTGGCGAGAGGGTCCCGACCCAGGTCTTGGCGGTGAGCACCGGCCTCGGCTCCATCTGGAGGGCCATCTGGTCGTGGTGGGTGAACAGGAAACCGCCGCCCGGCCGCGGAAAAAGTTGGCGCAGTCGCGAACTCCCCTCCAACTGCTCGCGGCCCGGGATGCGCTCGATGTCGATGCGTTCCCTGAGGTCGGCCGGGACCCCCTTCCGCCTCGCCACCGGGATGTCCGCCGTGTCCACCACCTCGCCCCGCAGGTTCAAGACGAACATCTCGTCCAGTCCGGACCAGCCCTGCACGAACCGTCCGTCGGCGTACGCAAGCGAACCGATCTGAAAAAGGGTCGCATACGACCAGTTGCCGCTCCTGACTGATGCGGCGTATTGCTCCGGGAGTCCGCCCATGCTCGCGAATTCGTCCGTGGCCGGCCGCCAACGAGTCAGCGATGTTTCGCGCTGGAGCTCGAAATCCGTCATCCAGATGTCTTGGCCGATCACCACCGGGGGAGTGATTCCGCCCAGCGCGGGAAAGTCCACAACCCGAATGGTCTCTCCGGTGTTTCGGTCGAAGATGTTCACTCGTCGCGAGCTTGTGACCTGTGCGGCTACGGTCGAATCGTCGATGAGCATCGGAGTTCTGGGCCCGCCGCGAAACTCTCCCGGCCCCTCTCCCGGCCGTCCGTACACGAGCATCAGACTGCCGTCTCTGCGGAACCGGAGGACCCGTGCCGAAAAGATGTCCGATATGTAGAAGGACCCGTCGAGGGGGTCGACGACCAGAGCGTATGGGTTGCCGATGTACAGCGTGTCGCCTTCCGGCAGCAGAATGCTGTCGACGGCAGTAAGCGTCGGCCCCGCCGTGTCTGCGGTCACGCGTTCGCCGGACTCGGAGCCGCAGCCCGTGATCAGGAACATGCCACCGGCGAACAACGCGACGCCGACACGACGGAACCAGCCCACTCTGCCCCCCTTACCGTCCTGGGATGTTGGATTCGGGGAGGGCGGACATCGTCTGGAGGCGCTTCTTGAGCGGCGGCGGGATCTCGATCCCCCGCCAGTCGCGGCTGCCGTGCTCGCGGCGGGCGCAGACGACGGTCCAGTCGCTGCGGGCGACGACTTCCCCCTCCCCGGAGCGGTCGACCGTGAACTCGGCGGCGTAGCGGATCGCCTTGCGGCGCACCTCGCGCACGCGGAGTCTCACGTCGACCTCGTCGCCGTAGCGGACGGCGCCCAGGTAATCGCACGAGACGGAGACGCGTGGCATCCCGAACACGGAATCCTCGCTCCAGCGGAAGCCGACGAGGTCGAACGACCGGTAGAGCGCGTGCTCGGCCTCCTCCATGAACTTGAGGAGCGCCGTGAAGTGGATGAGGTTCGCGGTGTCCGTATCCGCGAACTCCACGCGCCGCGTGTAGACGAACTCGGAAGCCATGCGGCAATCTATCACCCCTTCGAACCCTGGCAGCCCGCGACCCGGTCACGACACCAGGGTCGGCGGGCCGGGAGGCGCAGTGTCGGTTGAACCGAGGCACATCACGATCGAGCGGCGGGTGCGCTTCGCCGTGCTGGAGCCGCAGGTGCGGCCGGCGACCGAGATCTGGTTCGCCCTGCACGGATACCACCAGCTCGCTCACCGCTTCCTGCGCCATTTCCAGCCCATCCAAAGGGGCGCGCGGTGCATCGTCGCGCCCGAGGGCCTGCACCGTCACTACATCGACCACGAGTCGCGCAAGGTCGGCGCTTCGTGGATGACGAGCGAAGACCGTCTCACGGACATAGAGGACTACGTCGGCTACCTCGACCGCCTCCACGCGCACGTCCTCGCCGAGGAGTCCCGGCAGACGTCAGGCGGCTCGGCGCCCCCGCGAATCGTCGGACTCGGCTTCTCGCAGGGCGTCCACACCCTCTGCCGCTGGCTCGCCTTCGGCCGCGCCCGCATCGACCGCGCGATCCTGTGGGGTGCCACCGTCCCGCCCGACCTCGACCTGAGCGAGCACGGCCACGCGCTCTCCGCCGCCGACCTCCATCTCGTCGTCGGCGACGAGGATGAGTACTTCGACCGTGCCGCCATCGAGGCCCATGAGGCGCGGCTACGCGCGGCTGGCGTCGGCTTTACCGCCCACACCTATCCCGCCGGCCACCGCCTCGACGCCGGCACCCTCCGTCGCCTCGCCGGTCCCACAGAGCCGGGATAGGACGTTCCCGCGGGAACGCCCGGAGGCTAGCGATCCGGGTCGAGGTCCCCGCGGCGTCGCCGGCGGCGGGCTTCGAGGCGGCGGAAGAGGAGGGGGCTCACGAGGGCCGACGTGGTGCCGCCGATGAGGGCGAGGATCCCGACGGGGCCGGGGTTCGAGAACATCGGGGCGCTGATCTGGATGTTCATCCACATCCCGAGCGCCGCGAACACGACCGCGCCGACGACGAAGCCGAGCCAGGTGAGCCGGATCACGGGGCGGTGCGCCCAATCAGAGGGCCGCGCCGGGCCGCTATGAGCCGCCGTCCCCGTCGTCGCCGCCGGGGAGGCCGACGGTGGCGATGCACTCGATCTCGACGCGCGCGTTCAGCACCAAGCCGCCCACCGCCAGCGCGCTGCGCGCCGGCCGGTCGTTGGGGAAGAATTCCATGTACGTGCGGCTCATGTCTCCGAAATCCGCGATGTCGGCCAGGAAGACCGTGCACTTCACGACCTCGTCCAGCGACGAGCCGTAGCGCTCGAGGGCGTCCTCGATGTTGCGCATCGTCTGCTGCGTCTCGGGGATGATCCCACCCTCGACCAGCCCCTCGCCGGGCACGGTGCCGAGCTTGCCGGCCAGGTAGAGGACGTTCCCCACCCGCACGGCCTCGGAGAACGGGGAGTTGGGCCGTCCGCCCAGGTACTCGACGGAGTGCATCATCTCGGCCATCTCGGCGTGTTCCTGCGCGGCGAGCGGCGTCGCGGGCACGAGGGCCGTCCCGAGCAGCGCAAGAACCGCGGCGAGCGCGAGAGCCTTGGCGGGAAGCTGTTTCCTGGTCATTTCTCCTCCTTCGAAGCCTGTCGCAAGTTTATGGCGTGATGCGGGTCATCATGCGGGGGAACGCGATCGTCTCGCGCAGGTGGTCGATGCCGCACATCCACGTCACCGTGCGCTCGACGCCCAGCCCGAACCCGCTGTGCGTGAAAGTGCCGTATTTTCGGAGGTCCAGATACCAGTCGTAGGACGCCTCCGGGAGTCCTTCCTCGCGGATGCGCGCGAGTAGCTTGTCGTGGTCGTCCTCCCGCTGGCTGCCGCCGATGACCTCGCCGTATCCCT
>VXMQ01000217.1 GCA_009841015.1 Candidatus Palauibacter denitrificans
TGCCACTTCCCGTTCCGCGACTCGCCGGTGGGGGCGCCGGACCTGTCGCTCGTCGTCGGGTCCCTCGCGTCAGACTCGCTCGATCAGGTGCTCGCCGAGGGCCGTCCCCTGCTGGGCATGCCGCCCCCGGTGCCGCCGCTCGACGACGCCGACCGGGCCGCGATCACGGCGTTCCTCGAGTTCCTGAGCGCGAACCGCGAGCAACTGGAGGCGGCGACGGAGGCGCTCGCGGCGGGCCGCCGCCTCGACTGGGGCGCACTGCCGTGGTGGGAGTACCCGTGAAGCCCTTCGCGGCCGGGCACCCCGCGCACCAGTTCGCCGTGCTGACGTTCCTCCGCGGCGGGCTCATTGCGATCGCGATCACGCTCGTGGGCGGCATCCTCGCCGCGTTCTACTCCGTGCCGTCGCTCGCGCCGTGGTTCCAGCAGCTGGGCCTCGACCTGCGCCAGTTGCGCCCGATCCACACCGTGTTCGCCTCAGCGTGGGTCTTCCTCGGCGGCGTCGCCGTCGTGTACCGCTTTCTCCAGGACGAGGGACCGCCGACGGTGGGCGACCGCTGGCGCCTCCGCGTCCAGGTCCTGACCTGGGCGGCCGCCGGCCTCGGAATTCTGGTGACGCTCGCCCTCGGGGTGGGGTCGGGTCGCGAGTACGTCGGCTTCCACCCCTTCTTCTCCCTCCTCATCCTCGCGGGCTGGATCTGCTACGCGTGGAACTTCTTCCGCCTCGCGGGGAGGAGGTTCTGGGAGCGGCCGGTCTACGTGACGATGTGGGGAGTGGGACTGCTCTTCTTCATCGTCACCTTCGTGGAACAGCACATGTGGCTGATCCCGGGAATCTTCGGGGATCCGGTGCAGGACATGCGGATCCAGTGGAAGGCGACGGGCACCCTCGTCGGCAGCTTCAACCTCTTCGTCTACGGCTCGGTGATCTACCTGGGCGAGCGGATCTCGGGGGATCCGGCGTACGGGCGCTCAACGACCGCGTACATGCTGTTCGCGGTGGGACTGCTCAACTCGTTCACGAACTTCGCGCACCACACCTATCACCTGCCGGGGCGGGAGTCGGTGAAGTGGATCGCCTTCGTCGTGAGCATGATGGAGATCATCGTGCTCGCGCGGGCCATGTTCGACCTGTGGCGGGCGCTCCGGACCCCGAGCGACCCGGCGTTCTGCGCGGCTCGCGGCTCGTTCGCGGCGGCGAAGTGGTGGACGTGCGGGATCCTGTTCGGGGCCATCCTCATCTCGATCCCGCCGCTGAATGCGGTGATTCACGGGACGTACGTCGTCACGGGACACGCGATGGGGGCGATGATCGGCATCGACACGATGATCCTGCTGGGGGCGGCGATCTGGATCCTGAGCGAGCACTTCCAGGCCCGCGAGGGAGAGGACGCCTGGGACACGCTCCACACGCCTGCCATGCGTTGGAGTCTCATCGGACTGAACTTCTCGGTGGCGGCGCTCGTGCTCTGGCTGCACGTGGTGGGGACGGCGGTCGGCGTGACGCGGGCGGTGCACGCGCCCGGCGAGACATACGTGCCGCCGGACTGGGTGTCCGCCTGGAGCGGAATCGGGTTCGCGGTCTTCGGCACGCTGTCGCTGGTCTTCTTCGCGTGGCTCCTCGCGCAGCTCCTGCCGCCCGCCTTCCGGTACTGGTGGGTGTCGGAGGAACGGGCGTGACGGCGTCGCGGGCCGGAAGCCAGCCCGGCGTGACGGGCACGGAACGTCCGCTGTGGACGCCGGACCCCGCTTTCGCCGCGACGACGAACATGGCGCGCTTCACGCGCTACGCGAACGAGACGTGCGGGGCGGGTGCCGATTCCCCGGAGGCGCTGTGGCGCTGGTCGATCCGCGAGCCGGCGGCGTTCTGGAACGCGGTGTGGGACTTCTGCGGCGTCATCGGGGAGCGGGGCGAGCGCGTGGTCGTCGACTTCGACCGCCTGCCGGGGGCGCGCTGGTATCCGGACGCGCGGCTGAACTACGCGGAGAACCTGCTCCGGCGCCGGGACGACGGGCCTGCGCTCCTCTTCCGGGCCGAGGACCGCGTCCGCCGCGACCTCTCCTGGGCCGAGCTCTACGACAAGACCTCACGCCTCGCCCAAGCCCTGAATGCGCTCGGGATCGAGCCGGGCGATCGCGTGGCCGGCTACGTGCCCAACATGCCCGAGTCCATCGTGTACATGCTCGCCTCGGCGAGCCTCGGGGCCACGATCTCCACCGCTTCGCCCGACTTCGGCGTTCAGGGCGTGCTCGACCGCTTCGGACAGATCGAACCCCGCGTCCTCCTTGCGGCCGACGGCTACTTCTGGCAGGGGAAGCGGTACTCGAGTCTCGACCGCCTGCCCGAGATCGTGCGGCGCCTTCCCTCGGTGGAGCGCGTGGTCATCGTCCGCCACACCGAGCCGGATCCCGACGTCTCGGCGATCCCTCACGCCGTCCGGTTCGACGACTTCATCGCCCCGTGGAGCCCGCGGGAGATCGAGTTCCGGCGGCTCCCGTTCGACCATCCCCTCTACATCCTCTTCTCGTCGGGCACGACGGGCGTCCCGAAGTGCATCGTCCACGGGGCGGGCGGCATCCTCCTCACACACCTGAAGGAGCACGGGCTGCACGCGGACATCCGGCCGGGCGACCGCGCCTTCTACTACACGACCTGCGGGTGGATGATGTGGAACTGGCTGTCGTCGGCGCTGGCGAGCGAGGCGACGGCGGTCCTCTACGACGGCTCGCCCTTCCATCCCGGACCGCACGTCCTGTTCGACTACGCGGACGAGGTGCGGATGACCCAACTCGGCGTGTCCGCGAAGTTCATCGACGCGCTCGGGAAGGCGGGGCTCCGGCCGCGGGAGACGCACGATCTCTCCTCGGTGCGGACGATGCTCTCCACGGGGTCTCCCCTCGTCCCGGAGGGGTTCGACTACGTGTACCGGGACGTGAAGCCCGACGTGCACCTCGCCTCGATCTCCGGCGGGACGGACCTGTGCGCCGGGTTCGTGGTCGGGCACCCGCTTCTGCCCGTGTGGCGGGGCGAGATCCAGGCGCCGTCGCTGGGCATGGACGTGGATGTGTGGGATGAAGAGGGGCGGTCGATGCCGGCGGGGAAGGGAGAACTCGTGTGCAAGTCGCCCTTCCCGTCGGTGCCGACGGGGTTCTGGGGAGATGAAGACGGGAGCCGCTTCCACGCGGCGTACTTCGACATGTATCCCAACGTGTGGCGGCACGGCGACTGGATGGAGTGGACGGAGCACGGCGGCGCGGTGATCTACGGCCGCTCCGATGCGACGCTGAACGCGGGCGGGGTGCGGATCGGGACGGCGGAGATCTACCGGCTGGTGGACCGGATGCCGGAAGTGCTGGAGTCCATCGCCATCGGGCAGCCGTGGGAGAACGACACGCGCGTCGTCCTCTTCGTGCGGCTTGCGGCGGGCCGGAGCCTGGACGAGGACCTGGAGGCGCGGATCCGGCGGGAGATCCGTGAGAACGCCTCGCCCCGCCACGTCCCGGCGCGGATACTGCAGGTGGCGGACATCCCGCGCACGAAGAGCGCCAAGATATCGGAACTCGCCGTGCGCGCCGTGGTACTGGGAGAGTCCGTCAAGAACGTCGAGGCCCTCGCCAACCCCGAGGCCCTCGAAGACTACCGCAACCGCCCCGAACTCGCATGATAATTTCGACTGCCGGTGCCCCGGTCTGCGCCTCCCGCGGGAGGGTCTCGATGGTGCTCATCCTCGGACTTCTCGGTGCGTCGGGGTGCGGCGAGTCGGGGCTGGGGCCGGACGTGCCGGACAACAACGTGGTTCTGGCGGGGGACGGCGACTGGGGGGACGATCCCTATGTCGCGAACTCGGCCTCGGTGAACGGACGCGGGTTGACCGTCGAGGTGGAGTACTCGGGCGGTTGCCGGAGGCACATCTTCACGCTGGTGATCTCGGAGACGTTCCTGGAATCGGATCCGGTGCAGCTTCCGGCGGAACTCGTCCACGAGGCGAACGGCGATGCCTGCGAGCGCTGGGTGACGGACACCCGCGTCTTCGATCTCGACCTGGTCAGAACGCGCTACCGGCAGTTCTACGGACCCGGACCCGGCACGGTCGTGCTGCGAGTCGAGGGTCTGCCCGGGGAGGACCTCGTGTACGAGTTCGCCGGATAGCATGGCTGTGCAAAAGGCGGTGCGGATGAGACCGGAGCTTCCAGGGCCGCGCTCGGCGCGGGGCGTCGCGCTCGCGGCGGCCGGGGTGGTGGGCGGATTTCTCGCGGCGGGAGGGTGTGTGGCGCAGGAGACGCAGGGGACAGCGGTTTCGGCGGC
>VXMQ01000100.1 GCA_009841015.1 Candidatus Palauibacter denitrificans
AAAAGTAGGCGGCCTCCACCCCCCATCCGCGCGCGAGCGTGGTCAGCAGGGCGGTATCTTCGTCGTCCGGGTGCGCCGCGACGACGAGGACCCTCTTCACCCCATCGAGCTGCCGCAGGATGAGTCCCGCTTCGATCGCGCCGGGGAGGCGCGACCCCTGGGCGTGGGCGAACGCCGGGAACAGGCACCCCGCCAGGACGGCGATCGCGGTGGACATGGATCGAGGTTGCATGGGCGGGAAGCTATGCCCGCGCGGTGGCCGCAGAAAGCGGGGGGGCCGTACATCTATTATGTGCCTTACAGTTGACTCGCAGTGCGCCGCGCGAGATTATGGTTCATTCCACACCGCAAACGGGCGTCGGCGGCATCTATCGTCCGGCGCACAGGTTCGTACGAGGAGGCATAATGAACGAGAACGTGATGGAGTTCATAAAGCTCGAGTTGACAAAGGACCCCGGCGTCTCCAACGCGACCCTCTTTGAGGGGGCGAAGCTCATAGACAAGGCCATCGGGAAGCTGAACCCGAGGCAATTCCACGCGAAGTATCCGTTGCAGGTCAAGCGTCGTATGGCGGGGGCCGGCTCGGGGAGTGCGGTTCGTGCGCCGGCGAAGCCGAAAGCGGCGCGGCGATCGCGCGCCGCGAAGGGGGATGCGGGTGAGGCCGTCCTGGCGTACGTGACGCGCGTGCTCAAGCGGAATCCCGACGTCAAGAACGCGGAGTTGTTTGCGGGCGCCTGTGAAATCGACGCTTCGGTCGCCGACCTGTCGCCCCGACAGTTCCATGCGAAGTACCCGCTCCAGGTGAAGCGCCGCCTGGTCGCCGCGGAGGGTCGGAAGCCCGTCGCGCGCGCGGTGGCCGAGCCCGCGCCCGCCGCGGCGCCTCCGCCCGAAGCCCCGGCGGTGCGAGGCGGCGATGCGGCCGCGGTTCGCGGACTGCTTCTCAGTCTGGTGAGAGAGCTGGCCAACGCCGAGACGCAGGCCGAGACGATCGAGGTCATGGCGCGACTGGACGGCTATGTGACCGACGTTATGCAGGCGGCTCGAAGCTGAGCCCCGGCGACCGACCGGCGCCACGCCGGCGGTCCCCTTCGCCGAAGTCTCCGGGAGCCCGGCGTTCGCGCGTCGGGCTCTCGTGCGTTCTCGCCGCCGCCGCCGTGGCGGTGGCGATGCCGGCGGAGGGGCAACTCAAGCGCGACGCTCTCGTGCAGCCCGTGGGTCTTGGGGGCGGCGAAGCGCTGATCGGTGTCGGCTTCACGCGCACGGCGAACGCTGCCTTTCCGCTGGCCGGACTCGAAGGAGACCTGAACGCCTTCCCGGTGCTCCACGCCGTCTGGGCGATCGGGCCGCATGCCGTGCTGGAATTGAAGGGGGCGGCCCGAAAGGCGCTCTCCATCGAGGCGCGAGATCCGGCTCCCGCCATCGAGCTTGACCCGTCCGTCCGAGACGGAACCACGCGCGACGTGGGCGATTTCGAAGTCGCCGTCTCGCTCGCCCCCCTCGGAGGACCCATGGGGTTCTCGGCCGGCGCGCACGTGGGAGTCAAGCTGCCGAACTCCGACGAAACGAGGGGAATCGGCACGAACACGACCGACGTCACGATCGCGGCCCTGTTCTCGTGGGGGTCGGCTCGCTGGCGCGCCACGGGGTGGTTCGGCGTCGGCATCCTGGAGGTACCGATCGAGCCCTTCGAGCAGAACGATGCGTTCGCCTACGCATTCGAAGCGCTTTGGGACGCGACCCGGAACTGGCGGCTGTCGGTGGGCACGCGCGGGCGGACCAGCACGAGGAGGGTGTCCCCGCTCGGCACCGGCGACCTTGGGGAATTCCGCGCGACCGTGGAATGGCGGCGCGGGCCCATCGCGATCGACGCCGGGCTCGGGCGCGGAACCACGGCGCTGAGCGGCGACTGGAACCTTCGCGCCGGCGTCGCCTGGACGCTTGCCCGCGACCCATAGGCGGCACATCGTCCGTCCCCCGAGCAGGCCCCGGCCGCTGAGTCCGGGAGCTACCCCGCAAGGAGGAAACGTCATGAGCGAAGCTAAGCCCCGGCACTTCCGCTGGGAGGAGTTGCCCTGGGAGCGCGTGACCGGACAGTTGGGCCGGCGCATGGTGACGGGAGACCGGGCCATGATCGCGCAGGTGCTGCTCGAGAAGGGCGCGGTCGTCCCCACGCACTCGCACGAGAATGAGCAGTTCACCTATATCCTCGAGGGCGCGCTGCACTTCTGGCTGGGCGACGACGGGAGCGACGAAGTCGTCGTACGGGCGGGCGAGATCCTCCATATTCCCTCTCACGTGCCACACAAGGCCATCGCGCTCGAAAAAACGCTGGATCTCGACATTTTCTGCCCTCCTCGAGCGGACTGGCTCGACGGGACGGACTCCTACTTCCACGACACGGACGACTGATGGACTTGGGGATCGCAGGCCGCGTCGCCCTCGTCGCCGCCTCGTCGAAGGGGCTCGGCCGGGCCGTGGCGGAGGAACTGGCAGCGGAAGGGACGCACCTGTTGATGTGCGCGCGCGGTGAGGCGGCGCTCGCGGAAGCCCTGGCCTCCGCGGACGCACGCGGGCCCGGCGAGGTCGTCGGGATCCCGTCAGATCTGTCGGATCCCGCGGCGGTGGCCGGCCTCGTCGACGCCGCGATCTCCCGCTTCGGACGCGTCGATATCCTCGTGAACAACGCGGGCGGACCACCGGCGGGAAAGTTCGAGGACCACGACCGGGCAGCGTGGAAGGCGGCCGTACGCCTCAACCTTGAAAGCGCTCTCGATCTCACCCGCGCCGTTCTGCCCGGCATGAAGGAGCGCGGCTGGGGGCGGATCCTGAACATCACGTCGGTTGCTGCGAAGGAACCCGAAGCTGACCTGATCCTCTCCAACAGCGTGCGGGCCGCCGTGACGGGCTTCGCGAAGTCTCTTTCGAACGAGGTCGCCGCGTACGGCGTGACGGTGAACAACGTGCTCCCGGGTTTCACGCGCACCGCGAGGCTCGAGCAACTGGCCGCCGTGCGCGCCGAAGCCGGGGGGATCTCGATGGAGGAGGTGGAAGCGGGGTGGAACGCCGCCATCCCCGCGCGACGTCTCGGCGACCCGCGCGAGTTCGCCGCAGTCGTGGCCTTCCTCGCCTCCGAGCGCGCCAGCTACGTGACGGGCGTGTCCATCGCCGTCGACGGGGGCCGCACGCGGTCCCTCCATTGACCCTCGCGGCCCGGCGGTCATCGGAGCGCGGCGCCATCGCGGTGGCTGCCGGGGCGCTCGGCGCCGCCGGGGCACTGTGCGGAGCGCTCTGGCTGTGGATGGGCACGGCGCCCCCGGGGATGCCGCCGCGGCAGGAGGCCTCTCCCTGCGCGCCCGGCGCGGAGCAGGGGAGTGCGGCGAGCCCCGACCTGTACTGCATGGCGCTGTTCCCGACGCCCCGCGTCCCGGATGCGACCGGCACGGTCGAGTTGCGCCGTCCCCCGGGGCCGTTCTCGATGGGGGTGACGCCGGACGGGCGCCTCCTGTACGACGCCGTGATCTCGACGGACCTTCCGCCCCCCTCCACGCTCGGGCCGTACGACCGCTACGTCGCCTGGGCGTCGACCCAGGTGCTTTGGCCCATCGAGCGGCTCGGGGAGGTGCCGGCGCGCGGCCGCGCGGAGGTGGGGCAGGTTGGGTTCAACAAGTTCCTCGTCCTGGTCACGGCGGAGTCCGGGCCGGAGTCCGCAGCAGCCGGGGGAGCGGGCGCGGAGCCGACGGGTCCGTACGTGCTGCGAGCCCAATCGCCTTCGAGCCGCATGCAGCCCGCCGACTTTCTCGAGTTCGCGCTGGGCGCCTCGCGGACGCCCCACGGCGACATGGCGATGGACGACGCCTGGAGCAGCGTGCCGATGCCCGAAGGGGTCATGATGCTCCCGTCGCTCATGGAGCTGCGGCCGGACGTGCAGCCCTGGCTGCCGGGAGACGGGTGGGAAGGCGAGATCGTCGACGCCCGCCCCCGCGAGGTGATCGAACTCGCCGACGGCGACTCGCTCGCCCTCGACGCCGTCTACGTGCGACGCCGCATTGGAGACCGCGAACTCCTCGGTTACGGCTTCAACGGACAGATCCCCGGTCCCCTCCTCTGGGTCCCCGAGGACGCGACGGTCACGGTCGGCTTCACGAACCGCATCGACTGGCCGACCGCGATCCACTGGCACGGCCTGCGGCTCGACAACCGCTTCGACGGCGTCCCCGGCCTGACGCAGGATCTCGTGGCCCCCGGCGAGAGCTTCCGCTACACGGTGCACTTCCCCGACCCCGGCCTCTACTGGTACCACCCGCACCACCGCGAGGAAGTCCAGCAGGATCTGGGACTGGCCGGCAACCTCATGGTCCGGTCCGAAGACCCCGACTATTTCAGCCCCGTCCACCGCGAGGAGGTCGTGATGCTCGACGACCTGCTCCTGGGCGAGCACGGGATCGTCCCCTTCGGTCTCGAGCGCGCCACCCACGCGCTCATGGGCCGCTTCGGCAACACCATGCTCGTGAACGGGAGGCCCGACTACGCGCTGGACGTGGAGCGCGGTTCGGTCGTCCGCTTCTACTTCACGAACGCGTCGAATACACGGACGTTCAACCTCTCCTTCGACGGAGCGCCCATGAAGCTCGTGGGCGCCGACGTGGGCAACTTCGAGCGGGAGGAATGGGTCGAGAGCGTGATCATCGCGCCCGCGGAGCGTTACATCGTGCACGTCGCCTTCCCGGAGAGCGGGAGCTACGCCCTTCTGAACCGGGTGCAGGGGATCGACCACATCGGCGGCAGCTTCTTTCCGGAACAGGACACGCTGGGCGTCGTTCGCGTCGGCGCGGCGGACGCGACGCCGGAGCTGAGCGCGACCTTCGAGGTGCTGCGGGAGAACATGCGCGCGCGCGACGAGATCGTCCCGTACCGCCGCCTCTTCGACCGGCCGGTGGACCTCACCCTGGAACTCGACATGTCGACGCGCGGCCTTCCGCTCGTCGTCGAGCGCCTCATGCAGGTGGACTCGGCGTACTTCCACCCGATCGAGTGGTCGGGAACGATGCCGATGATGAACCTGATCTCGACGCCGGAAAACGTGTCGTGGACGCTGCGCGAGCCCTCCACGGGGCTGGAGAACGAGGCGATCCGATGGACCTTCCGCGTGGGCGACGTGGTCAAACTGAGGATCCGGAGCCGCCGCGAGACGCTGCACCAGATGCAGCATCCAATCCACATCCACGGCCAGCGCTTCCTCGTCCTCGCCACGAACGGGGTGGCGCACGACAACCTCGCCTGGAAGGACATGGTGGTCGTCCCCGTCGGCGGTTCGGTCGACCTCCTGCTCGAACTCTCGAACCCCGGCCGCTGGATGCTGCACTGCCACATCGCCGAGCACCTGGAGGCGGGCATGCAGATGGTGTTCACGGTGGAGCCGTGACGCGGTACGTTTTCGGGTCCTGAGCGGCCCAACTCACAGGAGTCTCCCATGAGAAAGTTCATCGCCGCCCCCGTCGCGCTCGCGGCCCTTCTCGCCCCGGCTCACCTGTCCGCACAATCCGCGGCCGAACTCGACGACGCGACCTCCGAGTTCGTCTCCGTCGCCGGCCCGACGGTCGCCCTCACCGGCGTCAAGGTCATCGACGGGACGGGGTCCGGCGCCCGGACGAACCAGACCGTCGTGATCGAGGGGAACCGGATCGCCGCGGTGGGTCCGGCGGGCGCGGTGGAGATCCCCCCGGGCGCCGAGGTCCATGACCTGCCGGGACACACCGTGATTCCGGGGATGATCGGGCTCCACAACCACATGTTCTTCATGGGGGCCGGGGGCCGGATGGCCCAGGGCAACATCTCCTCCCCGCGCCTCTATCTCGCGGCGGGGGTCACGACGATCCGCACGACGGGCAGCGTCTCGCCCTACGCGGACCTCAACGTCAAGTCGAGCATCGACCGCGGGCTGGCACCGGGACCCCGCATGCACGTCACGGCGCCGTACGTCACGGGGCCCAACCCGGCCCTGGGGGACATGGCGCAGGTGAACTCGCCCGAGGAAGCGCGCCGCTTCGTCCGTTACTGGGCCGGAGAGGGCGCCTCCTGGATCAAGGCCTACACGACGATCCGTCGCGCGGAACTCGCCGCCGTCATCGAGGAGGCGCACGCGCAGGGCCTTCGGGTCACGGGACACATCTGCTCGATCACCTTCCAGGAAGCCGTGGATATGGGGATGGACAACATCGAGCACGGTTTCGGGACGGCGACGGACTTCGATCCGCGCAAGCGGCCGGACGAGTGTCCGCCCAACTCGATGGTCACCGTCGGCGAGGAGGGGGACCCGACGGGCGAGATCGCCCGGTCGCTGATCCTCTCCATGGTCGAGAACGACGTCGGGATGACCTCGACGATGGCTGTGATCGAGCCCATGACGAAGGGGCGCGCCGTCCTCGACGAGCGGACGCTCGAGGCGATGGCGCCCGAGGTGCGGGAGGATTACCTGGAGACCGTGGACGCGATCGAGGCGAACCCGGATTGGCCGATGACGGAGGAGCACCTCCAGAAGCACATGGCGTTCGAGCGCGGTTTCGTCGAGGCCGGGGGCGTGCTCGCGGCGGGCGTGGATCCGACGGGGATCGGGGGCGCCATCGCGGGCTTCGGAGACCAGCGCAACTACGAACTTCTTATCGAAGCGGGTTTCGACGCCTCCACCGTGGTCCGGATCGTGAGCGCGAACGGCGCCCGCATCATGGGCGTGGAAGACGAGCTTGGAACGATCGAGGCCGGAAAGCTCGCGGATCTCGTCGTGCTCGAGGGCGATCTCGAGTCGGACTCCGCGATCATCAGGAACGTGACCGTCGTGTTCAAGGACGGCGTGGGCTACGACTCGGAGAAGCTCATCGACTCCGTGAAGGGGATGGTGGGGATCCGGTGACCGATGGACCCGTCGAGAGAGGGAAGAAGATGATCTCCGAGATTCGCGCCGCACCCGCAGTTCTCGTCGCCGTCGCGGCCATGACGGCTGTCTCTTACGATGCGCTCGCTGCCCAGGGCTACGGTCGGCTGTCCGAGGAAACCCGCGCCTATGTCGCCGTGCAGGGGCCGACCGTGGCGCTCGAACACGTCCGCGTGATCGATGGCACCGGCGGCCCGGTCCTCGAGGACCAGACGGTGCTGCTGCGCGACGGGCGCATCGCCGCCGTGGGCCCCGCCTCGTCCATCGACGTCCCGGATGACGCGGACCGTCACGACCTGGGTGGCCACACCGTGATCCCCGGGATGGTCGGCATGCACGACCATCTGTTCTACACCTCCGTCGGGGGACGGCGCGTGCAGCTCGGATACAGCGCGCCGCGGCTCTACCTGGGTTCAGGCGTCACGACGATCCGCACGACCGGGAGCTTCACGCCCTACGCGGATGTCCACCTGAAGGACGCGATCGACCGCGGCGATTCGCCGGGCCCCCGCATCCACATCACGGCCCCGTACATCACCGGCTCGACGGGCTCGCCTCACCAGGCCCGCATGACGTCCCCCGAACAGGCACGGCGCTTCGTCGAGTACTGGGCGGAGGAGGGAGCCACGTGGGTGAAGGCGTACACGTCGATCGGGAGCGGGGAACTGGGAGCGGCGATTGAGGAAGCGCACCGGCTGGGCCTTCGCGTCACCGGCCACCTGTGCTCGGTGAGCTTCCAGGAGGCCGTCGCGCTCGGGATCGACAACCTCGAGCACGGGATGCTCACGGCGTCCGATTTCGTGCCGGAGAAGGAGCCCGACCGTTGTCCCGGCAACATCATGCAGCGGGCCGGCGGCTCGGACCCCACGGGGCCCATCGCGCGGGAGACGATCGCGGCGATGGTGGAGGCCGGGGTGGGACTCACCGCCACGCTCTCGGTTTACGAGGCGTTCTTCCCGGGCCGCGACGTCGTGGACGAGCGGACGCTCGAGTTGATGGCGCCGGACCTCCGGGAAGCCTACCTGGATGAGCGCGGGCGGATCCAGGAGATGGGACCCGATCCCGAGAACTTCCAGAACGAACTGCGGTTCGAGAAGGCGTTCGTCGACGCCGGCGGGTTGCTTGCCTCGGGCGTCGATCCCACGGGCAACGGCGGCGCGCTGCCTGGCTTCGGGAATCAGAGGAACTTCGAGCTTCTGCTGGAAGCCGGACTCTCGCCGGTGCAGGCGGTGCAGGTCGTGAGCGCCAATGGCGCGAAGATCCTCGGCGTCGATGACGAACTCGGCACCGTGGAAGCCGGGAAACGTGCCGATCTCATCGTCCTGAACGGCGACCCCGGAAGCGATCCGAGCGCGATTCGGGCCGTCCGCTGGGTGTTCAAGGACGGCGTCGGCTACGATTCCCGGGAGCTGATCCAGGCGACGCGGGGCCTCGTCGGGATTCGGTGAAGTCCGGAGTCGATCCCGTCGCCCGCAGGTCGATCCGATGACGGATGGGGGCGCTTACCGTCCGGTGCCGCTGACAACGTTCACGCGGCGCGGGGAGGAGGAGATGGTGCGTCGCGCGCTGGCCTTCCGCGACGAGGTGCGACGGCGCCGGACGGTTCGCGAGTACTCCGACGAGCCCGTTCCCGAGGAGGTCATCGACGCCTGCATCGAGGCGGCGGGAACGGCCCCCAACGGCGCGAACCGGCAACCGTGGCACTTCGTCGTCGTGCGCGACGCCGAGGTGAAGCGCCGGATCCGGGAAGAAGCGGAGAAGGAGGAGCGAGACTTCTACGAGCATCGCGCGCCGGCCGCGTGGCTCGAGGCGCTCGCCCACCTCGGAACGGACGAGCACAAACCGTTCCTGGAGACCGCGCCCGTCCTCATCGCGATCTTCGCGGAGAGCTATGAGGTGCGCGGCGGGGAGAAGCTCAAAAACTACTACGTGACGGAGTCCGTCGGCATCGCCACCGGGATCCTCATCACGGCGCTCCACCACGCGGGGCTCGCCACCCTCACCCACACGCCGAGCCCCATGGGCTTCCTGAACAAGGTCCTCGACCGCCCCTCCAACGAGCGGCCCTTTCTGCTGCTCGTCGTGGGCTATCCCGCGGACGATGCGCTCGTCCCGGACATCACGAAAAAGCCGCTGGACCGCATCGCCTCCCGCCGCTGACCGGGGAGGCTACACCGCGCCGGGAGGAGTGCCGCCGTGTGCGTCGAGGAAACGCCGGGCTCGCCGGCGGGCGGCGTGAAGCGGCGATTCTCGGGCGTCGGCCGCCTCCTCGAAGATCTCTTGCAGCGATGACCCGATCGCGTCGACGCGGGCCCGGAGCCGGGTCTCGTCCCGCTCGCCCCGGTGGATGGCGGCGAAGGCGACCGCCCCGCCGGCGTTGATCACGTAGTCGGGGGCGTAGAGGATCCCGCGAGCGCACAGCCTTTCGGCGTCGGCGTCCGAGAGAAGCTGGTTGTTCGCGGAACCGGCGACGACCCCGCAGCGGAGACGGGGGATCGTGTCCGGATTCAGGGTCGCCCCGACGGCGCAGGGGGCGTACACGTCCGCGTCCACATCCCAAATGCCGTCAGCGGGGACGACCGTCCCTCCGAAGCGGGTCTGCGCGCGCCTGGCGGCCTCCTCGCGCAGATCCGTCAGATAGAGGGTCGCCCCGGCCTCCGCCAGAAGCCCGGCCAGCGGGAAGCCGACATCGCCGAGCCCCTGGACGAGCACCGCGCGGGCGCCGAAGTCCGCCTCGCCGAACCGGTGCTCGAGCGTGGCCCGGATCCCGGCCAGCACGCCGCGCGCGGTGTACGGTCCCGGGTCGCCCGGCTTCCCGTCCACGAGGCCGACGGCGTACCCGGAGATGGCGCCGATACGGGCCATGTCCTCCGGGGTCGTGCCCATGTCGACGCCGGTCTGGAAGGCGCCCCGGAGCGAGACGAGACGCGCCGCATATCGATCGACCAGGCCTGCGCGGGTTGCGTCGCTCAGGCCGTCGGGGACGGCGATCACCGCCTTGCCGCCGCCGAACCGAACGCCCACGCCCGCCCACTTCCAGGTCATGCCCTCGGCAAGGCGCATGGCATCGATCAGGCCGTCCACGGGCGCGGGATAGGAGGCCATCCGGGTGCCTCCGGCGGCGGGCCCCAGCCGCGTATCGTGCAGCGCCACGAATATCCAGGCCCCGGTGGCGGAATCGAAGGCGGTGACGACGGACTCGCCGTTCCACGCCTCCGTGACATCGAGAAAGCCGCGCGTCATACCCTCCCCGTATTCGACTCGTGTGGCATCGTGTGTGCGAGCGCAGTGAGACTATCGCGCGCTGCCCGCCCGGGCGACATTGGGAACATGGGGGGCGCGATCGCGTATCGGTGCTCGGGAGGAAAGACGGCGGCGACCGACCGGGAGGCGATGGGATGACGACACTGTTCTTCGGAGACATGCTCCCCCCGTCGCCCGAAGCCGAAAAGCGCCGCGAACACGTCCTCGTCGGCACCGCCACCCCCCTCAAGCTCGATGTCCGGCCGATCGAGCACCACCTGACGCCCCGAGGCAGCATCTGCATCGGCACCTTTCACGAAGACAGGCCGATCGGGCGCTGCGCCATCCCCCGCGAAAGCGTGAAGGACTTCCTCGAGATGGACCTGTTCGACAGGCCGGTCGCGCTCGCGCTTAATGTCCGGAAGGGCGGGCCCGGCATGGAGGGCAGTCTGCTCGCGCTCGTGCCGATGGACCGGGCGTCACGGGGCGGATCCGAGCGGGACGAGCCGTGGAGGGCCAGCGTGCCCGGGGCGGCGTACGACGACGCCATCAAGTCGGGCGGCGACGACTCCCGGTCCACTCAGCTGGTCGGGATCTTCCTCGGCGAGGTCGTCCGTTTCGAGGGCGACCGGCGGGAACCGGCGTCGATGCTGCGTGAAGCCGCCGACATGCTGGCGTGTGTGATCCGGGGGCAGGTGGACAGCGTCGGCGGTCGGGTGCTCGAAGACCTGACCGCAAGCCCTGAAGGCTGACCGGGCGCCCGGAAAGGCCGACCGCGAGCCCGGAAGGGTGCTTTCGGCGCGGGGCGGTCAGGCGAGCGGCTCGCCGTTGAAGCAGATTTCCGTTCCCGGGCGACACCGGCACGACGTCCGCGGGGGCAGGGCCGGCATGTCGACCCTCAGCGCCGTCAGCGCGAGGTCGGCCAGCACCTCGGCGAACGCTCCATCGTCGTGCGGCACGCCGACGCGGCGAAACCCGAGGCCGAGTGCGGCGGCGTGCCCGGCGAGATCCACATCCAGTTCCATCAACGTCTCGGACTGCTCGTGCATGAAGCTGATGGGGTCGACGAGGACCTTCGCGACGCCCCGGAGGCGCTCCAGAGCGGCCTCGATGTCCGGCGGGGTCCATTCGATCCGCCGGTTCGTGTGGTTCTGGTAGCCGAGCGTCCACGTCTCCACGCCCAGCGAGCGAGCCTGGGTCGCGCACCACTCCTCCACGTATTCCACGTAGCGGCTGCCGGCTTCGATGTACCGGAGCGGGGTGCCGTGGGCGCTGAACACGAGGCGGACGTCCCGGTCCGCCAGGCTCCAGCCGGCCTCCGCGGCCGCGCGGCGGATCGCGTCGGCGCGAAGCCGGGCGTAGCGCGGATGGCGATGCCACCCGGTCACCCCGCGCACCTCCGGGCGCCACCCGATTCGCTCGAGCGCTTCTTCGACTTCGTCCAGCGCCGCGACGGTGGTCGAAGGGCCGCAGAGCGGGTACACGGGTAGAGGAACGAGTGCCTCGGCGCCGGTCTCCCGCAGGCGGCGCAGCGCCTCCTCGATCGACGGCTCGGTGAACTGCATGCCCACGATCACGCGCATCGGGTGGCCGCGGGCCTTCAGCGCCCGGTCGAGCGCCGTCGCCTGCGCCTTCGCCTGTTGGTGGAGCGGCGAACCGCCGATCGTCTCGTAGACCTCGAGCAAGCCCGGCGTCCGCCGCCGCGCGAGTTCGCGGCTTCGCGCACGGGCCGCCGGCGCGTCCAGGTGCGGCTCCAGCCGCGCGTTGGCGAGGAAGATCCGCTCCAGAAAACGGGTGACGGCGCTCGGGTCCTTTCCTGTCGGTTCACCGAAGTTCAGGAGGAGGACGGCAGGTCGGGGTTCGGAGTTCGCCATCGCCCGAACCTATCGGCGCGGTCCCCGGCTTGCCCGCGCCAGGACGGTTCGGGACGTTGCCGCCTCCAGGTGTTGCGCCGCAGAAGCGCCTTGGCCGTTCGAGCGCCGAGATAGCCGGAAGGGGAAGGCATGCGGGTCGGAATCATCGGCGGAGGGATCACGGGGCTGGCGCTCACGCACGCCCTGGCGCGGCGCGGCGTCGACTCGATCCTGTTCGAGGGAGCGGATGACGTCGGGGGCGTGATCCGCACCTCCCGCCACGACGGCCGGGTCGTCGAACTCGGCCCTCAGCGAACTCGGCTTTCGCCTCCCGTCCGGCGACTTGTCGATGAACTCGATCTTCGAGGGGAGGTTCTGCAGGCGCGGCCCGGGGCGAGGCTGTTCGTCTGGGCCCGCGGCCGTCTGCGGGTCGTGCCGCACCGGCCGCTCGGGCTCCTGACGGGGGATCTGCTCTCGCCGGCGGGGCGCGCCCGCGCGGCCCTCGATCCCCTCACCCGAGGGATTCGACCGCGGGAGTCCGTGGCCCGCTACTTTCGCCGCAAGGCCGGGCCCGAGGCCTACAAGCGGCTGTTCGGTCCCCTCATCTCCGCGACCTTCGGGTCCGATCCGGAGACGATGCCGGCCGCGCGCGTACTTCCCATGCTGCTCGGCCCGCTGGGCGTGAAGCGCAGCCTTCTCGCCGCGGCGAGACGATGGCAGCCGGCCGCGTCGCCCGCGGCATTCACCTTCCGGGCGGGCATGGCGACGCTCCCGCAGGCCATCGCGGGCCGACACGCGGACCGGGTCCGGGTCGCGGCGCCGGTCCGCGAAGTGCGGCGCTCGGGCCGGCGGTTCGAGATCGCCTACGGGGGCCCGCGGCCGGACTCCGAGGCCGTGGATCACGTGGCGATCGCGACGCCGGCGTCCGCCGCGGCGGATCTCCTGAGGACCGCCGCACCCGCCGCGGCCGACCGTCTCGCGGGGTTGCGGTATCACCGTGTGTCTGTGGTGCCGCTCGAAGTCGAAAGCGCGCCGGAAGGGTTCGGCTTCCAGGTCGCGCTGGGAGAACGGTGGCGGACGCGCGGCGTGACGTGGAACGCCTCGCTGTTCGGGCGCGACGGCCTCTGTACGGCCTATCTCGGCGGCGGCCTCGATCCCGACGTCGCCGCCTGGGACGCCGCCCGGCTTGAGCGGACCGCGGCCGACGAGTACGAGGCGATCCATGGGTTGGCGGCAACGCCGATCCGTACGGCCCGGCCGCGGCTCCCGGCGTATGACGGCTCGTGGGCGGCGCTGGACGGACTCGATCTGCCTCCCGGCATCACGCTGGCCGCCGGCTACACCGGACGGCTGGGCCTGTCGAGCCGAATCGCGGAAGCTGAGTCGGTGGCGGCGCGTCTCGCCGCACGCGCCTGACGCCGTCGCGCCTGTCCGCGTTCCCGCGGGAACGTCCTCAGCGGTTCTCGCCCGGCGGATTCCAGCGCCGCACCTCGTCGACGACGGCGCCGATGACCTCCGGGTCGGAATCCGGGTGGAGACCGTGCCCGAGGTTGAAGATGTGGCCGGGGCGCCGGCCCGCCCGCCGCAGCACATCGCGCGTCCCCGCGCGCGCCGCCTCCTCGCCTGCCAGGATGCAGGCAGGATCGAGGTTTCCCTGTATCGCGCGCCCCGGACCGATGACGCCCCACGCCTCGTCGAGCGGCGTGCGCCAGTCGACGCCGATCGCATCGCCTCCCGCCTCGGCCACCGCGGCGTGCGTGGCGCCATAGTGCACGGTGGGGACCCCTTTCTCGCGGAGCCGCTCCAGCAGACGTCGCGAGTAGGGAAGCACATGCGCCCGGTACGTGGGAGGATCGAGGACGCTGCACCACGAATCGAACACCTGGATCGCGCCGGCTCCCGCCTCGTGCTGGGCGATCGCGAATTCCGCGAGGTGCTCGGCCCAGAACCCGGCGAGCCGGTCCCAGAGCGCCGGGGATCGCAGCATGAAGGCCCGAAGTTGTGCGAGCCGGCTGTCGCGCGTGCCGCGGGTCAGGTACGAGCACAAGGTGAAGGGGGCCCCCACGAAGCCGATGATCGGGCGCGCCTCGTCCGCCGCGAGAAGGCGGATCGCCTCGAGCACGAAGGCGAGTCGCTCGCGCGGCTCGAAGGGGCGCAGGCGTTCCACGTCGGCGAGGCCGCCCCAGGGGGGGAGGGGAACGGGCCCCACGCCGGCCCGCAGCTCGATCTCGATCCCGGCCGCCTCGAACGGCGTCGACAGGTCCATGAAGAGGACGAGGGCGTCGACATCGAAGTACTCGAGCGGGAGTCGCGTGACCCGGGCGGCCGCCTCCGGGTCGCGCACAAGTTCGAGGAACCCGCGCTCCCGGCGGAGTTCGCGATAGGCGGGGAGGGAGCGTCCCGCCTGCCGCATGAACCAAACCGGCGTCCGCTCCACGGGTTGGCGCGCGAGCGCGCGCAGAAGGAGATCGTTCATGGCCTGCCGATGTTACCCCGTCGCCCGCCGGGCGCCAAACCGCACCGTTGGACCCGTGCGGGACCTGTCGTAGCTTGCAGTCCACGTGCGGCCACAACCTTGGATCTCTCACAGGGGAAGCGATCATGAACCGCAGAGTCCTTCGCGCGCTCCTTTTCGCCGCTGCCCTCGGGTTCCCGCCTGTCGCGACCGCGGCCGCTCAGGAACCGGCCTTCGACATCCTGCTGCGCGGCGGCCGCGTCCTGGACGGAACGGGGAATCCCTGGTTTCGCGCCGATGTGGGAATCCGCGGCGGGCGCATCGCCCGGGTCGGGGACCTGTCCGCCGCCGCCGCCGACCGCGTGATCGACCTCGATGGCCGGTACGTCGTCCCCGGATTCATCGACATTCACTCGCACGCGGACCAGGGACTCGACGCGGAGGGAGACGCCGGGAGCGAGGGCGCGCGCCGCCGCGCCGCCCCCAACCTCGTGAGTCAGGGCATCACCACCGTCGTCATCAACCAGGACGGCGGCGGGTCGTGGCCGATCGCGGACCAGCGCGGCCGCCTCGAGTCCCGCGGGCACGGGCCGAACGCGGCGCTCATGGTCGGGCACAACACGATCCGGCGCATGGCCCTCGGCGACGATTTCATGCGCCCGTCGACCCCGGCCGAGGTGCAGCGCATGACGGAGATGGTGGAGCAGGGGATGGCGGAGGGCGCCTACGGCCTCAGCGCCGGGCTCGAGTACGTGCCGGGGATCTGGAGCGAGACCTCCGAACTCTTCCCGCTCGTCGAGGCCGCGGGACGCGGCGGCGGCATCTACATCGTGCACGAACGCAGTTCCGGCATGACGCCGATGTGGTTCTGGCCGAGCCAGGACGACCCCGGCCCTCCGACCATGATCCAGACCATCCTCGAGGACATCGAAGTCGCGGAGCGCACCGGCGTGACGACCGTGGCGACCCACATCAAGGCGCGGGGTGCGGACTTCTGGGGCGCCGGGCGCGCCCTCGTGGACCTCATCGAACGGGCCCGCGCGCGTGGTGTCCCGATCTTCGCCGACCAGTACCCCTACAACACGACGGGCAGCGACGGGAACACCGTGCTCCTCCCCCGCTGGATCTTCCCGGGCGGCGGACCGGGCGCGCGTCCGGGCAGTGGGGAAGCGGTCGACTACGGCGCGGTGCTGAGGTATGCGCTCTCCGACCCCGAACGCGGTGAACGGGTCCGCCTCGATATCGCGCACGAGATCAGCCGCCGCGGCGGGCCCGAGAACCTCGTCATCATGGACCATCCCGACGAGACGCTGGTGGGCAGGACGGTGGCGGAGCTGGCGGCCGGATGGGACGCGTTCCCCGTCGACGTGGCGATCCGGCTGCAACTGGAGGGCGACCGCACGAGACCCGGCGGGGCGCGCGTGCGCGGATTCTCCCTGTCCGAGATCGATGTCGAGGAGTTCTCGGCCCATCCGTGGCTCGTGACGGCCTCCGACGCCGGCATTGCCCTCCCGGGCGACGGGCCGGTGCACGCGCGCTTCTACGGAACCTTCCCCCGCAAGATCAGGCGCTACGCGATGGATCTGGGTATCCTGTCCGCGGAGAGCGCCGTGCGCTCGATGACGAGTCTCCCGGCGCAGGTCATGGGGCTCCGCGACCGGGGTCTCATCCGGGAGGGGCTGGTGGCGGACATCGCGGTGCTGGACATGGACGAGGTTCAGGACAACGCGACCTTTTTCGAGCCGCACCAGTACCCATCGGGTGTGGACTACGTGTTGGTGGGCGGCACGTTCGTGGTCGACGACGGCGAGCTGACCTGGGCACTGCCCGGCGCCGTCCTCACGCCGGAGGCGGACGATGAGAGTTGAGCGGATGGCGCGCGCGGGCAGCGCCCTCGCCCTCGTAGCGCTGATCGGACTCGGGTGCGCCCCGGACGACGACGCGTCCGAAGCGGCCGGCGGCGCGGCGGGTCGCGACCTGGCCGCGAGCGGCGCCCCGGATGGCGTGCCCTCGGGGGCGAAGCCCGCGCCCGGCGACGTGTTTCGCAGCCTGGACGGCGGCGAGGCGACCTTCGATGATCTGCGCGGCAACGTGGTCGTCGCGAACCTGTGGGGCACCTGGTGCCTCCCGTGCCGCGACGAGTTGCCGGAACTCGTGGAGTTGGCCCGCATCTACGGCGGCCGGCCCGTCGTTGTCCTGGGACTCGCCGTCGACTCCGGCGATGTCGATGAGATTCGTGACTTCCTCGAGGAGTTCGGCGTCGAGTACCCCAACTGGACGATCGGGATGGATGACGCCGTCGCCACCTTCGGAGCCGTCGGGTTTCCGACCACGGTGATGGTGGATCCGGAGGGCTGGATCCGAAAGGAACTCCTCGGCCCTCAGACCGCCGCATCCCTGACCGCGGAGATCGAGGCCCTCCTCCCCTGACAGCCACCCGTGTATCCCGCGGTCAGGTGAGTTGCTGGCCCTCGTAGAGGCGGGCGTAGAGTTCGCAGCGATCCAGCAGCGCGTCGTGCGGGCCGCTGTCCACGAGCCGTCCCCGATCGAGGACGAAGAGCCGGTGGGCGCGCCGCACCGTGCGCAGGCGGTGGGCGATGATGACGGTGGTTCGCCCCGCGGAGGCGAGCTGCAGCGCCTCCTCGACCAGCGCCTCGCTCTCGGCGTCCAGGCCGCTCGTCGCTTCGTCCAGGATGAGGATCTCGGGTTCCTTGAGGAGGACGCGGGCGATCGCGATCCGCTGACGCTGTCCGCCGGAGAGCCGGACGCCTCGCTCTCCGACCCGCGTGTCGTATCCGTCCGGAAGCCGCTCGATGAACTCGCGCGCGTGCGCCGCCTCCGCCGCCACCTCGATCGCCGGGAGGTCCGCGTCCGGCCGCCCGTAGGCGATGTTCTCCCCGATCGTGCCGGCGAAGAGCGGGTGGTCCTGCGGCACGATCCCGATCCGCGATCTCAGGTCCGCGACGCCGCACCCCCGTACGTCGATCCCGCGCACGCGCACGTTGCCCTCGGTCGCATCCCAGAAGCGGGAGATGAGGGACGCGAAGGTCGTCTTCCCCGCGCCGCTCGGCCCCACGAGGGCCACGACTTCGCCGGGGGCGATCGTCGCCTCGATCCCCTTCAGCGCCCACGGTTCGTCCTCGCCGTAGCGGAACGAAACGCCCTCGAAGGCGATCTCCGGCGGTCCCGCTCCCGCGAGCGATTCAGCGGCCTCCGGATCCGTGATCTCGCTGTCGCGGTCTAGAAGGTCGAACACGCGGCGCGCGGCGCCCTGCGCCTCCTGGTAGCTGCCCCAAAGGGAAGCGAGCGCCATGATCGCCGCGGCGACGGAGAAGGCGTAGAGGAGAAACGACACGAGTTGTCCCGCCGTGATCTGCGCCGCGAGCACGAGCCGCCCGCCCTGCCACAGGACGGCCACGATGCCGCCGAACGCGACCACCGTGAGCACGCCGAAGAGGACTGCCCTCACCACGGCCCGCGAGAGCGCCGCCTCGAGCGCCGCGGCGATCCCGGTCCGGTACCGGGCCGCCTCCCACTCCTCCCGGACAAACCCCTGCACGACCTCGATCTGGCCGAAGGCCTCGTCCGCAACGGCGTGCGCGGCGGCGAGGCGGTCCTGCACCTCGGTGCTTCGCCGCCGCAGGAGACGGCCGAGGGCGAAGCCCGCGAGGACGACCACGGGGGCGACCGTCAGCGTCGTCAGCATCAGCTGCCAGTGAAGGAGCGTGAGGAGGATCACCGCGCCGACGAGGAAGAGCACCTGCCGCACGAGTTCGGCGATCTGGTGCCCCATGATCTGCTGGAGCGTCGAGCAGTCGGAGGCCAGCCTCGACGTGAGTTCGCCGCTGGTTCGGCCCGCGTGGAAGCCGGGGGAGAGCCCGACCAGTCTGGAGAAGAGTTCGTCGCGCAACTGCGTCACGACCCGCTCGCCCGTCGCCCCCAGCCAATAGGTCTCGCCGAAGTTGAACACGCCCTGGAGCGCGAACAGTCCCAGCAGTCCGAGCGCGATCGAGCCCAGCAGGGCGGGGTCCCCCTCTCCGAAGGCCGCGTCCATCAGGTAGCGGACGATGAGGGGGAAGGCGAGCCCGATCGCCGTGCTCAGGAGGAGGCAGATCCCGGCCCCGACGAGCGCGGGGCGGTGGGCCCGCAGTCTCGGCGCGAGCCGCTGGAGGGCGAACATCGAAATGCGTGCTCCGGAGTCCGACATCGCGCTTGGCCTCTCCACCGTCCCCGTCTATCTTCCGCGCCCCGGCGACTCCGGGAGGGACCGAAGTTCGCACGGATCGCGAAACCGGCGCAAACGCACCCCGGAACCCGTCATGCCATCGCCTCCTCTCCAGAGCGGATCGCGGCGCCACGCCCGGATCATCGCGGCCTGGCTCCTCGTCGGCTGCGCGCTCGTCGCGGCGACGCTCGTCGTTGGCGGCGTGACCCGCCTGACCGGATCGGGTCTCTCGATGGTCGACTGGGAACCGGTAAGCGGCGTCGTGCCTCCGCTGAGCGCCGAGGGCTGGGAGCGCGAGTTCGCCGCCTACCGCGACTCGCCGGAGTACCGGCTCGTGACCCGCGGGATGTCGCTGGCCGAGTTCAAGCGCATCTTCTGGTTCGAGTACGCGCACCGGCTCCTCGGGCGCGTGATCGGCCTGGTCTTCATCATCCCCTTCGCGGTCTTCCTCCTGCGTCGGATGATTCCCCGATCCCTGGTCCCCCGCCTCCTGCTCCTCTTCGCCCTGGGCGGTGCGCAGGGGCTGCTCGGCTGGTGGATGGTGCGCAGCGGACTCGTCGACATCCCCCGCGTGAGCCCCTACCGGCTGACCGCGCATCTCGCCCTCGCCGTCCTCGTCTACGCCCTCACGCTCTGGACCGCGCTCTCGCTGCTGCGACCCGGGCCGGGGAAGGGCGACCCGGGGGCCGCGGGGGGCGCCGGCCTCCGACGGGGGTCCGCCCTCGTGCTCGCCCTCGCCGCGCTCACCCTGCTCTCGGGCGGCTTCGTGGCGGGCCTGGACGCGGGGCTCATCTACAACACCTTCCCCCGGATGGGGGCCGGCTGGATCCCGCCCGATCTCTTCGGGGCGAGCCCCTGGTGGCTGAGTCCCTTCGAGGATCGGGCGACGGCGCAGTTCAACCACCGCATCCTCGCCATGGTCCTGCTCGCGGGCGTCACGGCGCTCTGGTGGGCCTGCGCGCGGGGCGCCCCGGGGGCGGCGAGAACGTGGGCGCACACGGGCTTCGCGGTGGTGTGGGTGCAGGCGGCGCTGGGCGTCGCGACGCTGCTGCTCTTCGTCCCCATCTCCCTGGCGGCGCTCCACCAGGCGAACGCACTCGTCCTCTTCACCGCGCTGCTGGGCCTGACCTTCGAACTGGGGCGCCCGGAGGCCTCCGGTGCGCGGACGTTGCCGGGTGGCGGGCCGGAGGTCGGCCGGCCGGCCGCAAGCAGCTAAACGGCCTCGAGCAGCGCCACGTGGCCGAGGCCGCCCGCGGCGCACACGCTGACGATCGCGCGCGTACCCGAGGGGTGCTCCGCCAGTTCGCGCACGGTCTGGGAGAGGATGCGCGCTCCGGTGGCGCCGAAGGGGTGCCCGAGCGCGACGCTGCCGCCGTTGGGGTTGATCCGGTCGCGCGGGAACGCGCCGAGACCGTCGTTCACGGTGGAGCGCGCGGCGAGCCACTCGGAGTCTTCCAGCGCCGCGACCGTGCACAGGACCTGCGCCGCGAACGCCTCGTGGAACTCCCACAGCCCGATGTCCGCGAGCGTCAGCCCGTGGCGGTGGAGCAGTTCGGCGATCGCGAGGGCCGGGGCGATAAGGAGCCCCTCCCTGTCCGGATCGATCGCGGCCTGCCGCCAGTCGAGCAGGCGCGCCCGGGGGAGGGAGTCGGGGAGCCGGGCCAGACCGGCCTCGGACGCGACCCAGCACGCGGCGGCCCCGTCCGTGAGCGGCGTCGAGTTGCCCGCCGTGAGCGTCCCCTCGGAGCGGGAGAAGGCGGGGCGGAGGCCGGCGAGCTTGTCCAGCGAAGTGTCGGCGCGCGGGAGCGTATCGCGGTCGACCTTGAAGGTGCCGGGCGTGACGAGCAGCGGCCGGAAGAACGCCCCCTCATCCCGGGTGGCCCCCTCGTGACTCGCGAGCGCGAAACGGTCCTGGGCCTCGCGCGAGATGTCCCATTCACGAGCCATCTCCTCGGCGTGCCGCCCCATCGTCTTCCCCGTCGTTCGCTCCTTCACCGCCGGTGCCGAGATCCGGAGGTCGCGGGGACGGATCCCCGCCAGCGTCCGCACCATGCGCGGCGGGCTCCCCGCGCTGCCGGCACGTCGGATCGTCCGGCTGAGTCCCGGCGAGAGCCCGATCTGCGTGTGGCTCATCGACTCCACGCCGCCGCAGAGCACAAGGTCTGCCCGCTCCGCGATGACCTGTCCCGCCGCGTGGGTGGCGGCGGCGATGGAAGTGGCACACGCCTGGACGATGCCCTGGGCGGGGACGCTCGCGTCGAGTCCGGCGTCGAACCAGACTTCCCGACCCCAGTTGCTCACCGTGAGCGAGGGGATGACCGCGCCCCAAAGGAAGAGGTCGATCCTGCCGGCCGCGTCCCGGCCCGGGCCCCCGTCCCCCGCCACCGTCTGCTGGATCACCGGGGCGGACAGTGCCAGACCGTCGAAGCGCGACAGTTCCCGGTCGATCTTCGCAAACGGACTGCGGAGACCGGGCAGGACGAAAGCGGATCCAGGGCTCATGCGTGGCATCCTATCGGTCGTCCATCCAAGATGGAACGATCCACGGCTTCGGCGGCTTCGGCGCGCGGAGTTCGGCGGTTTCCCCGAGGAAGAGGAGCACGGATTGACGGTACGGGTGCGGTTCGCCCCCAGTCCCACCGGTTTCCTGCACGTGGGCGGTGCGCGCACGGCGCTGTTCAACTGGCTGTATGCTCGCCATGCGGGCGGGACGTTTCTCCTGCGCGTGGAGGATACGGATCGGGCCCGTTCCCGTCCCGAGCACACGCGGGCCATCCTGGAAGGACTCGCATGGCTGGGGATGGACGTGGACGAGGGGCCGGTCTTCCAGGCGGACGGCGTCAAGCGCCACCGGCGCGATGCCCTGAACCTGCTCGGGCAGGGCGCCGCCTACCGGTGTTTCTGCACTGCCGAGGAACTGACGGCGCGACGCGAAGAGGCGAAGCGGGCCGGGTCGGGCTACGGGTACGACGGCCGCTGCGGCCGGCTGGACCCCGCCGTTTCACGTGCGCGCGCCGACGCCGGGGAGCCGTTCGCGCTCCGCGTCCGCGTGCCGGAGGAGGCCATCGAGTGGGAGGACATGATCCACGGGCCGATGTCGTTCCCCGGCGGATCGATCGACGACTTCATCGTCCTTCGCTCCAACGGGACGCCCGTCTACAACCTCGCCGTGGTCTCCGATGATGTGGAGGCCGGGATCACGCACGTGATCCGCGGGGATGACCATCTCTCGAACACGCCGAAGCAGATCCTCCTCTACCGGGCCCTCGGCCGGCCGCTCCCCGCCTTCGGGCACGTGCCGCTGATCCTCGGGCCGGACGGGAAGCGGCTCTCGAAGCGCCACGGCGCGCTCTCGGTCCTCGCCTATCGCGAAGACGGCTACCTGCCGACCGGGATGGTGAACTTCCTCGCGCTCCTCGGCTGGTCGCCGGGGGACGACCGGGAGGTGTTCGATGTGGGGGGCCTGATCGAGGCGTTTTCCCTTGGTCGCGTGCTGAAGAAGAGCGCGGTGTTCGACCTGGAGAAGCTCGGCTGGCTGAACGGGCGCCACATCGCCGACGCTCCGGCGGCCGACCTTGCTGGCGCCGTCGTCGGGATTCTCGGCCGGGAGGCGCGGGAGGAGGGGCGCGGTCTGGCCGGGAGCCACCCCGGACTGGGGACCTCACCCGAGCGTTTGGCGCGGATCATCGATCTCGTGAAGGGGCGCCCCCGGACGCTTCCAGCACTCGCGCGGCAGGTTTCTCCGTTCTTCGCCGCGAGCGTCCGCTACGACGGAGATGCGGTGAAGCGTTTCTGGAAGCGGCCGGACGAGACCGCGTTCCACCTGCGGCGCCTCGCGGAGCGTCTCGCCGGTGAGGCGGTCTTCCGCGACGTGGAGACGCTGGAGTCCGAGGTGCGGGGCCTCGCGGCGGAACTCGAGGTCGGCGCGGGGCGAATCATCAACCCCCTTCGCGTCGCCCTCATGGGCCAGAGCGTGAGCCCGGGGATCTTCGAGGTGCTCGAGGCGATGGGGCGGGAGCGGGCCCTGGCCCGGATCGACGCGGCGGCCCGTTTCCTGGAAGCCCGGTTGCCCACCGCATGAACGGGACGTGGCCGGCCGAGCACGAGGCGCCGATGCGGCGGGCGCTCAAACTCGCGGCCCTCGGGGGCGAGCGGGGAGAGGTGCCCGTCGCCGCCCTCGTCACGGACCCGGCGGGCGAGATCGTCGCGGAAGCGCACAACCGCACGCGCGCCGACGCCGACCCTACGGCCCACGCGGAAGTTCTCGCGTTGCGCGCCGCCGCCGCCCGCCTTGGGGACTGGCGCCTCGAGGGCCACACCCTGTACGCGACGCTCGAGCCGTGCGCGATGTGCGCCGGCGCCGCCGTCCTCGCGCGCGTCCGCGCCGTCGTGTTCGGGGCCGCGGACCCGAAGGCCGGAATGTGCGGGTCGATCGAGAACCTGGTCTGCGACCCGCGGCTGAACCATCGGGTGGAACTCGTGTCCGGCGTGCTCGCCGACGAATCCGCGCGCCTCCTGCGAAACTTCTTCCGGCAGCGTCGCTAGTGTCGCGTCCCGGAAGTACGCGAGCTACCGAGAGTGTCGAGGCGCCGGAGCCCGCAAGGCGCTCCGACGAGGAATAGCCTGGCTATTTCGAGGGAGGAGCAACGCCGCGGGGGCGGATGCATCGGCGCTCGAATAGCCGTGGTATTTCCGGGACACGACACTAGCCTCGGAACACGGCGCCAGCAGGGACGCGGCGCGGCTTCAGCCTCGTGGGTCCGCGGGCTGATCTTCGTCGCACACCGCGCACTCGCTCGCGTCCGCCTGGCAGATACGGGCGCCCCGCAGAAGCGCGCCCGCGAGGGCCAGGCTGCCGGCGGTCGACGTCGCCGTCTCGGGCAGCGGCTCGAGCCAACCGGAGAGGGAGGCGGCCCAGAACACGGCCCCGCACGCAAAGACGAGGCGTACGGCCGCGTTCCTGCTGGCCGGGCCCAGCAGCAGCATGACCGCACCGAGGACGACGGTCCCGACCAGGAACCCTCGTTCCACCCCTTCGGAGAGCGCGAGCGCGGGCGCCACGGCGACGAGGAGCGGCGTGAGCGCGCAGTGCACGCCACACCAGGCCGCGGCGCACGCCGCCAGGCGCGATCCGGAAACCAGATACCCGCTGGGCGGGACAGTTGCAAAAGGGGTTTTCATGATATCGAGTCAACGCCGGGAACGAAGAGAGCAGAGCGTGAACGCCAAGGCGTGATGATAATCGATTCTCACTTCCGTGTCACGAAAACTACGCGCGGTCCGGGAGACGACCCCGGAGACGGACGACGGCCGCGCGCTCACCTTCCCGCGGGCACGGGCCTCCCCACGAAGCGCAGCACGACGATGACCACGCAGACGCCGAGCAGGTGGGCGATCCAGGGCGACATTCCGTACGACGTCCCCACGTGGCCGAACACCATTGCGGCCATCGCGACGACGAGCGCGTAGGGGAGCTGCGTCCGCACGTGGTCCATGTGGTCGCACGCCGACGCCATCGAACTGAGCACCGTCGTGTCGGAGATGGGCGAGCAGTGGTCCCCGAAGACGGAACCGGCGAGGACCGAGCTGATCGAACTCACGAGCAGCTCGCCGCCTCCGGCCTCGAAGCCGGTTGCGCCGCCGAGGGCGACGATGAGCGGGACGACGAGCGGCAGCAGGATGGTCATCGTGGCCCATGACGTGCCGGTACAGAAGCTGACGACGGCGGCCGTCATGAAGGTGAGGACCGGGACGAGTTCCGGCGCGAGGCTCCCTTCGAGGAGCTGTGTCAGGTACTGCGCCGTCGCGAGCTGACTCGTCACCTCGCCGAGCGACCACGCCAGGGTGAGGATCACGAATCCCATCGTCATCGCCCGGATGCCGGTGAGCCAACCGTCGAGTGCCTGGCTCAGCGACAGGATGCGCTGCGTCGTGGCCAGCCCGATCGCGACCAGGCAGCCCGCGAGCGAACCCCACAGGATCGCCTTGAACGGATCCGCCGCGCCGAACGTGTCCCAGAGCGAGGCCGGCCCCACGGCGCCGCGGCCGTCGAAGTACAGCCCCAGCAGAACCGTCGCGACCACGGTCAGCACGGGGATCGCCGCGTTGTACCAGCGCAGGGGCACGCCCTCCGCAGCGTCGAGTCCCGTCTCCTCGGAGTTCACCATGAGCTGGGATCCGGGCCGGAAGACGCCGCCGCCGGTGCGCGCCCTCACTTCCGCGCCGCGCATGGGGCCGAAGTCCCGCTGCGAGACGATGACCGCCGCCACCATGAACAGGGCGAGGATGGGATAGAAGAGATACGGAATGCTGCTTAGGAACACGGTGAACGGACTGGCGGAGGCGAGCGCGCCCGCCAGCGCGGGGTCCGCGGTCTGCTCGGCGGCGATCCGAAGTCCGTCGCGAATCAGCGAGATCTCGAAGCCGACCCAGGTTGAGACGAAGGCGATGGTGGCGACGGGGGCGGCCGTCGAATCCACGAGGTAGGCCAGCTTCTCGCGCGACACCTTCAGCTTGTCCGTGACGGGGCGGAAGGTGTTGCCGACGATGAGCGTGTTCGCGTAGTCGTCGAAGAAGATGCCGACGCCCGCGAAGAAGGTGGCGAGCTGCGCACGGCGCGGCGTGGTGGCCAGCGGCCGCAGGGCTTCGACGATCCCGCGCGTACCCCCGGAGCGCGACATCACCCCCACCATGCCGCTCAACAGCGCGGAGAACATGAGGATCGACGCGTTGTCGGGATCGGCGAGCGAGGGCACGATGAACGTGTCCACGCTTCGCCCGAGCCCCGCCAGCGGGTCGAGGCCGGCGATGAAGAAGCCGCCGAGCCAGATGCCGAAAAAGAGCGACACGACGACGTGGCGGAAGATAAGGGCGAGGGCGATCGCGATGAGCGGCGGCAGCAGGCTGATCCAGCCCGGAAACCGCGACGGATCCACGCTTGCGCTTGCCGGTCCCTGGTCCGAGTCCATCTCCACGGTCAGCGGGAGGTCCCCCTCCGCGGCCCGCAGCCCGTTGACCGAGGTCTCGGACCTGAGAGGCAGGGCTCCGGCGGCCAGTTCGCGTCCCGCGGCGGTTGTCACGCGATAGCGCGCGCTCTCCCCGTCCTCCGTATGGAGCGTGAGGGAGAAGGGGACGTCGGTGAGGACGACGACGGGCCCCTCCACGGTGAGCGAGGGGACGTCCTGCGCGAAGGCTGTGCCGGGAACAGACGCGGGCAGGACGACCGCGGGCAGCAGAAGCCACCGTCCGGCGCGCCGGAAGACGTCGGTTCGGATGCGCATGCCCGAACCTACCGGGCCCGTCTCGCGAGGGTCAACGCGAGCCGCTATACTCCCGCCCGACCGGGGCCGCCCACGCAGCCACGGGCTGCTGACGCCGAGCCGCCCGCCACGGATCGAGCGAAGCCGAGGCGACACTGACGCACAACGTCCTCGACGAGGCCGCTGCCCGAGGGCTCCTTGCCGAGCTTTCCGCGCAGCTTGACCGGGCGATCGAGCCCGAAGCCCGCCTCATCCTCATCGGTATCCACCGGCGCGGCGATTCGATCGCGGCCGAGATCGGTCATCACCTCGAGCCGACCCGCGGCCCCATCCCCATCGGTTCGCTCGACATCACGCTTTATCGCGATGATTTCGGGCAGGTCGGCGCGCTCCCCACCGTCGGGACGACCCGCATCCCGGAGTCCATCGAAGGCGCGCACATCGTGATCGTCGACGACGTGCTCCACACCGGACGAACGATCCGGGCCGCGCTCCAGGAGCTGTCGGACTTCGGACGCGCCCGCCGGATCCAGCTCTGCGTGCTCGTGGATCGCGGAGGACGCCAGCTCCCGATCCAGCCCGACTACGTGGGCCGCGTGATCGAGGTCGGACCCAATCAGGACGTGGCGGTGCGCGTCGCGGACACCGACGGTGGCTGGGGTGTCGACATCGTCGCCCTCCGCGCCGGTCGCGAGGCCGGGGCATGACGGCGCACGGCCGCGAACTCGGGCTCGGGAAGGATCTCATCGGACTCGAATCCCTCACGGGCGTGCAGATTGAGGCGATTCTCGATACCGCGGAGCCCTTCAAGGAGATCAGCGAGCGCAAGATCAAGAAGGTGCCGGTCCTCCGCGGACAGACGATCGTCAACCTCTTTCTCGAACCCTCGACCCGGACCCGCATCAGCTTCGAGTTCGCGCAGAAGCGACTCTCGGCGGATACGGTGAACATCTCCTCCGCGGGCTCGTCCGTGCAGAAGGGCGAGACGCTCGTCGACACGGCGCGCAACCTCGAGGCGATGAGGATTCACATGGTCGTCGTGCGTCACGGATCGTCCGGCGCGGCGAAGTTCCTCGCGGACCGGATTCCCTCCAACGTCATCAACGCCGGCGACGGTCAGCACGAGCATCCCACACAGGCGCTCCTCGACCTGTTGACGATCCGGGACCGGTTCGGGGCCATCGCGGGCCGGCGCGTGTGCATCGTCGGCGACATCCTCCACTCCCGAGTCGCGCGCTCGAACATCTGGGGCCTCCTGAAGTGCGGGGCCGACGTCGCCGTGTGCGGGCCGCGCACGCTGATCCCGGCCGGGATCGAGGAGCTGGGCGTGCAGCGGGTGGGCTCGATCGAGGAAGCGATCGAATGGTGCGACGTGCTCTACGTGCTGCGGCTTCAGTTGGAGCGGATGGAGGGTGGCTACGTCCCCTCGCTGCGCGAGTACAACCGTGTGTTTGGCGTCAGTTCCGAGCGCCTCGGCCGCGCCGGCGATGAGATGATCGTCCTCCACCCCGGGCCCATGAACAGGGGCGTCGAGATCGACTCCGACGTGGCGGACGGGCCGCGCTCGGTGATCCTGCCGCAGGTGACGAACGGGGTCGCCGTGCGGATGGCCGTCCTCTATCTGCTCGCGGGCGGGCGCCCGGAACTGGCCGAAGACGCCAAGGTGGCGGGATCGTGAGCGGGTCGTTCCTTCTCGCCGGAGGCCGGGTGATCGATCCCTCCACGGGGACGGATGACGTACGGGACGTCCTCGTGCGGGAGGGGCGGATCGAGACGGTCGCGCGGGGCGTCACGGGGCCGGAGGGCATCCCCCGCATCGAGGCGCGGGGGCTCGTCGTCGCGCCGGGGCTGATCGACGTGCACGTCCACCTGAGGGAGCCGGGAGCCGAACACAAGGAGACGATCCGCACGGGCGCCCGGTCCGCGGCGGCAGGCGGCTTCACGACGATCTGGGCGATGCCGAACACGGATCCGCCGCTCGACGACCCCGCCGCGGTCGGTTTCGTGCGGGAAGAGGCGCGGCGCTGGGCCCGGAAGGGGGAGGGCGGGGCGCGCGTGAGTCCCGTGGCCGCTGCCTCGCTCGGCCTCGCCGGCGAGCAGATGACCGAAATCGGCGGCCTGGTCGAGGCGGGCGCGGTCGCGGTGACGGACGACGGACATCCGATCCACGATCCGGCGCTCATGCGCCGCCTGCTCGAGTACACGCAGTCCTTCGGCATCCCCGTCCTGCAGCATGCGGAGAACATGGCGCTCTCGGCCGGAGGAGTCATGAACGAAGGCGCCGTGGCCACCGCGCTCGGCCTGCGCGGGATCCCGAACGCGTCGGAGGCCACGGTCGTGGCGCGGGACATCTATCTCGCGGAACTCACGGGCGGGCACGTACACGTCCAGCACGTCTCGACCCGTCAGGCGGTCGAACTCATTCGCCTGGCGCGCGAGCGGGGCGCGCGGGTGAGCGGCGAGGCCTCACCGCACCACATGGCGTTGACGGAAGAGGCGGTGTGCGGCTACCGCACCGAAGCCAAGATGAACCCGCCGCTCCGGTCCGAGGCGGATCGGCTGGCGGTGCGGCAGGGGTTGATCGACGGCGTGCTGGAGTGCGTGGCCACGGACCACGCGCCGCACCACTACGAGGAGAAGGAGCGCGAGTTCGACGATGCGCCTTTCGGCATCGTCGGTCTCGAGACCGCGCTCGCCGTGTGCATCGGGGAACTCGTGACGCCGGGGGACCTCCCGCTCTTCGATCTGATCGAGCGGATGTCCACCGCGCCGGCCCGGCTGATGGGGATCGAGGGCGGCACGCTGCGTCCCGGCAGTCGCGCGGATCTCATCCTCTTCGATCCGGACGAGGAGTGGACGGTCGACCCCGCGAACTTCCGCTCGAAGAGCCGGAACACGCCGTTCGGCGGGTGGGAAGTGACGGGGCGCGTGAAGCGTACAATCGTAGGCGGCGAGACCCGTTACGACGAGGGTGGCTGACGCCCGCTACGTGAGTCCGTCGGTCCGGTCAGCCCAGACTGTTGACATGCCGCGCCGCTCGCGCCTTCTGACGCGCCGCGGTGTTCTTCTTGATGACGTTTCGGCGGGTCGCCCGGTCGAGCACCCGGTACAGTTCGGACAGCGCCGGCGTCGCCTCCTCCGGCGATTCCGCCGCGAGGAGCTGCTTCGTCCGGGTTCGGATCTCGGACCGCACCCGGCGGTTCCGGAGCCTCCTCGCGCGCGACTGGCGCAGGCGCTTCTTCTGACTCTCGTTATTCGGCATTCGGTTCCTTCTTTTTCGCTTCAAGACGTGCGGCGGTTGCGGGGGGGGCCGCAGGACGACCCTCCGATCCGTCCGAAAATCAACAAAACAACATACCAGACCTGGCGGATACCTCCAACCCGGCGCTTCGGACGGCGCGCGTGCGTCGGGGGTACTCGCCGCGGGTATCCCCGTGCTACATTAGGCGCCTACCGGCTGGCGGCCTTCGGTTTCCGCCGGCCAGAGCGTGCGGGGAGGTTTCGTGACGGTGGTGCCCAACCGACTTCCGAGCCAGCGGACGGCACAGCCGTTTCTGGTGGAGCTCGACCGCTTTCAGGGGCCCCTGGATCTCCTCCTGCACCTCATTCGGTCGCAGGACATCGACATCTTCGACATTCCGATCTCCACCATCACCGGGCAGTTCCACGAGGCCCTGACCGACGGCCTCGACCGTCTGGAGCTCGATCGCGCCGGCGAGTTCCTGGAGTTGGCCGCGACGCTGGTCCACATCAAGGCCCAACTCCTGCTGCCGGGGCGCGGCGATGCGGAATGGGAAGATGATCCGCGGGCCGAACTCGTGCGGCGTCTGCTGGAGTACGAGCTGTTTCAGGAGATCGCGCGGACTCTGGGCGCCGCCGAACTGGAACGGCGGAGGCACATGTCGAAGGGCTTCCTGCCTCCGCGACCCCCGCGCGAGGCCGATGGCCAGGAACTCTCGACGACGCTCGAAGATTTCCTTGCGGTCCTCGGCGATATCCGGGGCCCGGATCCCGTCACGACGCATGTCGCCCCCATCCGCATCGTCCCGGTCGAGGACAAGATCGTCATCATCCGGCGCTTGCTGGGCGAGAACCGGCGCGTGCCGTTCAACCGGCTGTTCGATTCGTGGCAGGAGCGGCAGCACGTCGTCGCGGCGCTGCTCGCCTGTCTGGAACTCGCCAGACAACAGCTCGTGAGGCTCGAGCAGGTGAAGCGGTTCGGGGCGATCTGGCTGTTCGGACGCCGCTCGCGGGGCGGTGGAGAGGGGACCGCGTGAGCCCGGAGCAGATCGTGGAAGCCGCATTGTTCGCGAGCCAGACGCCGCTCACCGCACGCGAACTGGCCCGGGCCGACGACGCGCTCGACGTGCGGCGCGTCCGCGAGGCGCTCGCCGCGCTGCGCGAGCACTACGACACGGACGGACGAGCTTTTCAGGTTTACCAGCTTGGGGACGGGTTCCAGATCCTCACGCGCCCGGAATTCGTGCCGTACCTCGAGCGGTTCGACTCGGTGCCCCGACCGCCGACGCTTTCCCGCGCCGCACTCGAGACGCTGGCGATTATCGCGTACCGGCAGCCCATCGGGCGGATCGAAGTCGAGGAGATCCGCGGCGTGGCGTCCACTTCGGTGCTGCGAACCCTCCAGGACTGGGAGCTGATCGAGGTCGTGGGGCGGGGCGAGGGACTCGGGCGGCCGCTCCTCTACGGGACGACGTCGCGTTTTCTGGATCACTTCGCCCTGCAGTCCCTGGACGATCTCCCGGCGCCGGAGGACCTCTCCGTCGCGCTCGTGCGTGCCGAGTCGGAGGTGTCCGCCCGCGACGCGTCGCCGCGGGAAGAGCCCCCCGAGAACTAGCCGCTACACTAGGCGGACGGCTCATGCGACTGCAGAAATACCTTGCCAGGGCCGGAGTGGCTTCCCGACGCGGGAGCGAAAAACTCATCGCCAGCGGCCGCGTCCGCGTGAACGGCGAAGTCGTGACGAAGCTCGGGACCACAGTGGACCCGAACGCCGAACGGGTGGAGGTGGACCGCCGCCGCATCCGCTTGAAGCCCGTGCTATGGCTGGCGCTCAACAAGCCGCCGGGGTACGCGTGCACCCGGCACGATCCCGGCCGGCGTCCCATCATTTACGATCTGCTTCCGGCCGAAACCCGCCACCTGCCTCACGTTGGCCGGCTCGATTTCATGAGCGAGGGCCTCCTTCTCCTGTCGAATGAGGGGGACGTCGTACATCGGCTTCTCCACCCCCGGACCGGCGTCGAGCGGGTCTACCACGCGAGACTTCGCGGGCACGTGCCGGCGGACCTCCCGGATCGGCTGCAGGCCGGCGTGGCGCTCGAAGACGGACCCGCTCGAGCCCGCCGAGCAGGCTGGATCACGTCTCCGCACACCTCGTCGCCCACCGTCGAGATCGTCCTCACAGAGGGAAGAAACCGGGAAATCCGCCGCATGCTCACTTCGCTCGGCGTCACGCTGCGGCGGCTTCGCAGGACGTCGTTCGGGCCGGTTCGACTGGGCGCTCTCGCAGCGGGAGCGACCCGCGAGTTGTCTCCGAAGGAGCGGCAGGCGCTCCGGCGGGTGGCAGGTCCCGCTTGCTCCCAGGCGGTTACAGAGTGAACATCGGGCGGCTGAAAGATCGAACATCACCGCGACAGCGAGAGAACGCATGAACGGAGAAGCCGGGACGGCCCAACGGATCTCGGGGGAGGATCTCGAGACCCAGGAGGCCGCGATCCGGGAAGCGGGGACCTTCGTGGCCGAGGTTCGAAACGAACTGGCCAAGCGGATCGTCGGACAGCATGCCCTCCTCGACCGCGTTCTGATGAGCCTCCTCACGGGTGGCCATATTCTGCTGGAAGGTGTACCGGGACTCGCGAAGACGCTCACCGTCAGCACGCTCGCCGAGGCCATCCACACCACGTTCCGGCGTATCCAGTTCACGCCGGACCTGCTGCCCGCCGACGTCGTGGGGACGCTCGTGTGGGAGGAGAAGACGGGCAGCTTCACTCCGAAGCGGGGGCCCATCTTCGCGAACATCGTCCTCGCCGACGAGATCAACCGCGCGCCCGCCAAGGTCCAGTCCGCCCTTCTGGAGGCGATGCAGGAACGTCAGGTGACGATTGGAGAGGAGACGCATCCGCTCCCGGTGCCGTTCCTCGTCATGGCCACGCAGAATCCCATCGAGCACGAGGGCACGTATCCCCTGCCCGAGGCGCAGGTGGACCGGTTCATGTTCAAGACCCGGGTCGGCTACCCCGCGCCCGAGGAGGAGAGGTCGATCATGCGGCTGATGGCGGGAGAGGATCCGCCGCCCATCGAGGCCGTCGTGGAGCCCGACCGCATCCTCGCCGCGCGCGCCATGCTGCCGGCGATCTACGTGGACCAACGGCTCGAGGACTACATCCTCCAGCTCGTGCTCGCCACGCGTGAACCCGCGGCCCACGGCCTGACACAATTCGTGGACTGGATCGAGTTCGGGGCCTCGCCGCGAGCCACGATATTCCTCGCCAGAGCCGCGCGCGCGCATGCCTTCATCGAGGGCAGGGCCTTCGTGGTTCCGGAGGATGTAAAGGCGATCGCCCGCGATGTCCTTCGGCATCGGCTCGTCCTGACCTTCCAGGCGCAGGCGGAACAGATCGATGCCGATCACATCCTCGACCATCTCCTGGAGACCGTGCCGGTGCCGTGAGGCTGCCCGACTTCCTGTGGCGCCCGCGACGGCCGGCGCCGACGGCCGACTCCGCCGCCGCGTCGAAAGAGGTTCGGCGGCTGGAGTTGAAGAGCCGCCGGTTCATGGACAACCCGGCTCTGGGGCCTTACCCGTCGCTCTTCCGCGGGCACGGCATCGAGTTCTCCGAGGTCCGCGAATATCAGCCGGGCGATCCGTTCCAGGCGATCGACTGGAAGGTGACCGCCCGCATGCGGCGCCCGTACGTAAAGCGCTTCGTGGAGGAACGGGAGCTTGCCGTCCTCCTCGTCGTCGACGTCTCCGCCTCGAACGAGTTCGGCACGCGCCGATCGCTGAAGCGCGATCTCGTCGCGGAGATGGCGAGCACGCTCGCCCTCGCGGCGATGCGCGCCGGAGATCCGGTGGGCATGCTCCTCTTCAGCGACCGGATCGAGCGCTACGTGCGGCCGGCGCGGGGCCGGAACCGGAACCTCCGCCTCCTCCATGACCTCGTGTCCGTCCGGCCGGAGGGGAAGGGGACTGACCTCGATCTCGCTCTCGCCACCGCGGCGCGCATGCTGACCGTCCGGTCCCTCGTCTTCGTGATCTCGGACTTCGTGGGCGCGGGGAACCTGGCCCGGCCACTGCTGGGGCTCTCGGGCCGCCACGACGTCGTCGCCCTCGCGGTCGACGACCCCGCGGAAACGACGATCCCGGCATCGGGCTGGGTGGAAGTCGTGGACCCCGAAACGGGGGAACGCGCGGTCGTCGACCTCGGAGATGCGGCGGTTCGGCAGCGCCTCGCGGAGAGCTCCACCGATGGGGCGCGGGCGCTGGAGAGGCTGTGCGCGCGCTGCCATGTCGACCTCATGCGGCTGCGGACCGACACTCCGTACGAGTCCCGGCTCTCCGGCTTCTTCGCCGCTCGCGGCCGGCGGAGGCTCCGGTGAGGAGGTTCGGATGGGTGGCTCGGACCGTCCTCAGCGTGGGGTTGGGGTTTGCCTCGGGTGTGGCGGCGCAGTCAGCGGTCGACCTCGAGGCGACGGTCCTGCCGGAGTCCGTGCGGGTCGGCGAAGAGTTCACCGTCCGTCTCGTCGTCGGACAGGAGAGAGCCGGAGATGTCCGCTTTCCCGCGCTCATCGAAGGGCCGGAGTCGATCGAGCAGACGGGGCCCGTGCAGATCCGGTCCGTCGACGAGGGTCGACGCTGGGAAGCGGAGTACACGATGCGGGCGTGGCGCGCGGATACGCTCGTCATCCCGCCGGTGGAGGTGGAACTCGCGGCCGCGGGTGGCGTCGTCCGCCGTCTGCAGCCGCCCGCGGTCCCCGTCGTGAGCGTGCTTCCGGCGGCGGATGATCCGCTCGAGTTGAGGGAGGCCCGGCCCCTGCTGAGCCTGCGGGGCCTGCCCTGGTGGCTGGTCCTGCTCGCTGCGGCGCTCGCGGCACTCGCCTGGTGGACCTGGGGCCGCCGCCGCGCCGCCGCGACCGCCGCCGATGTCCCCCTCGGCCCCGGCGACCTCGCGCTTCGCGACCTCGCGCGCCTCCGCGAGGGATGGGTCCGGCAGCAGGTGAGCGGCGACGGGTTCTACGACGGCTACGAGGAGACCCTTCGGCGCTACGCGCATGTGACGCGCGGGTGGGCGCCGTCGAAGGCGCTTCTCGGTCTCGGCGACTCCGACACGGGACTCGTCGCCGCCCTGCGCCACTCGATCCTGGCCCGCTTCGCGCGCCTGCGGACGGAGTGGGAAGGTCCGCTCGGCGACGTGGAGGTCGGCGAAGCGTTCGTGCGTGCGGACATGGCCGAGTCGGTCCCGATCGAGGATCCCGGCGAGCCGGACGCCTCCGGGGATGACGCCGACGGCGGCGGCCCGACGGGGAGTGGAGGCGGCACGTGAGCGAATTCGCGCTCCCCGGCTGGCCCTTCCTCCTGCTGCTCGTTCTGCTGCCGCTAGGGTGGGTCCTCATGGGCTCGGGCAGGGTGCGTCTCCCGTATCCGGACATCGCCCGTCTCGCCGGTTCCCGGGGCCGGGGTCGCGGGCGGTTCTGGTGGTGGCTCCCGGCCGCCCTTCGCTCTCTCGCTCTCGCGCTCGTCATCATCACCCTCGTCAACCCCGTGCGGGTATGGGAGCGCGTGGAGTCGGAGCGCGAGGGCGTGGCGATCATGCTGGCGGTCGATATCTCGAGTTCGATGCTGGCGGAGGATTTTCGCCCCGATAACCGCATCGAAGTCGCGAAGCGGGAGGTCATCCGCTTCGTGGAGGGACGGGAGTCGGACTGGATCGGGCTCGTCGCCTTCGCGGGAGAGGCCCTCACCATGGTCCCGGGGACCCTGGACCACGCCGTCGTGGAGAGCGCGGTCGAGCGGCTCGAGGCCGGGCAGCTCCGGGATGGGACGGCCATCGGCGTCGCACTGGCCACGGCGGCGAACCGGCTCCGCGACCTGGAGCCCGAATCCCGCATCGTCGTCCTGCTCACCGACGGAGACAACAACAGCGGCGGCATCTCGCCGGAGGAGGCGACCGCCGCGGCCGCCTCCCTCGGCATCCGCGTCTACACGATCGGCGTCGGCCGCGACGGGGTCGCCCCCGTTCCCGTAGCCCGGACCGCCTTCGGGTATCAGTACGCCAACATCCGCGTCCACGTGAACGACGAACTCCTCGATCGCATGGCGACCCGCACCGGAGGGCTCTATTTCCGCGCCACCGACCCCGAGGGACTGACGCGGATCTACGAGCGGATCAACGAACTTGAGACCACCCCGATCAAGGAAGTGCGGACGGAGGAGCGGGTCGGGATGCGGCGGGAACTTCTCATCGCGGCGCTCGCGCTCGTCCTGCTCGAACTCCTCGTGGCGGCGACGCGCTCCCGCCGGGTCTGGGTCTGACCGTGGCCCCGCTCCCGATCGCCCTCCTGCTCGGAGCCGTGGCCGTAGGGCTCAGGCTGCTCGCGTCGCGACGATCGGGCGCGGACCGCGAGAAACTCGCCGAGAGCTCGCTGCTCGAGCGCTACGTGCGGCTGCCGGCGCACGCCCTTCCTCCCGTTCGCCTGGCGCTGCTCGGCGCGGGCGTCGTCGCGATCGCGCTCGCCTCCGGTTCCGGCGGAACGGAGGCCCGGCGTCTCGATGAAGGAGGGGCGGAGACGATTCTGGTGCTCGATGCGTCGAACTCGATGCTGGCGAGCGACGTGGAGCCGAGCCGGCTGGAGGTGCAGCGGCAGTTGGCCGCCCGCCTCGCGACGCGCACGCAGGGCCGGATGGGCGTCGTCTACTTCGCGGGCCGCGCGTACGTGCTCTCGCCGCTGACCACGGACATGAGCGCGATCGAGATGCTGGCGGAGGGCGTGCGGCCCGCCGCGGTGGGGCTGGGCGGCTCCTCGCTCGCCTCCGGCCTCACCCAGGCGATCGATCTCCTCGCCGGGGGAGAGGAGGGCGCGCGCAAGTCGATCGTCGTCCTCTCCGACGGCGAGGAAACCGCCGGCGCACCCCTGGGGGAGGCGATCGGGCGGGCTCGGGACGCGGGGGTCGTCATCCACTCGGTGGGGATCGGAACCGAACTCGGAGGACAGATTCCCCTGACGCGGGAGGCGTCGCTGGACCCGACGATGGCCGCGCGACGGCGGGGCGGGGCTTCGGTGCTTCAGGGTCCGGACGGCAGCCCCGTCGTCACGCGGTTGAACGCCGCGTCGCTGCGGCAGATGTCTCTCGGCACCGGCGGGTACTATGTTGACGGTTCGGACGGTACCGACGCGATCGAGCGGGAACTGGCGCAGGGTGGCCGGGAACCCCTGACATCGACCGACGACGTGGCCGTAGCGGCGTTGCTTCTGCTCGCCTTCGTCAGCCTCTGGGGAGAAGGGTTCCTGTTGCCACGTGGTTGAGTCGACGCGGAGGTATGGGATCTTCGGGCTCGCGGCCGCGGCCGCCTCGCTCGCGGCGTTTGCCGGGGTGGAGCCGCAGGATGCGCCGGTTCGGCCGGCCGGTCAGCCCGGGTCCGCCGACCCGCAGGCGTCCGAATCCGAGACGGTCGTGCGCTACCGGGAACGAGCCACTTCCTCCGACCGGCCGATCGACCACTACAACTACGGGACGGCTCTCCTCCACGATGGGCAGGTGGGCGAGGCGCAGGCCCCCCTCGAACTCTCCATCGGCAGCGAGCGGGAAGAGGTGCGCGAGAGCGCCTTCTACAACCTCGGACTCAGCACGGCCCTCGACGGCCGTTTCGCCCAGAGCGACCCCTCGGCGCGTCGGAACGCCCTCCAGGCGGCGCGCGAAGCCTTCCGCGAGGTCCTCCGCCGCCGCGTGGACGATGAGGACGCGCGCTGGAACCTCGAACTCGTCGAGCGCTGGCTCGAGGAGGAAGGCGAGAGCGGAGGCGACGAGCAGCAGGGCGGGCAGGGGCAATCTCCGCAGGGCGCCGGCGCCGGCGCCGCGGCGGCCGCGGGCTCCGGCGAGATGGAGATGCTGTCGCCCGAGCAGGCGGCGGCGCTTCTCGAACAGGCGGGCGACGCGGAAGCGGCGATCCGCGACCGCGTGATGGGCCGCAACCGGTTCCAGGATCCCGTCGTGGAGCGGAACTGGTAGGAAATCCTGCGAGACACCTCGCGTCGCCATAGCTTCGGTCGCCATGAACTCGCCTTCGGCCGAAGCGGCCCGCCTGACCCAGTATTCGCACGGCGCCGGCTGAGCGTGCAAGCTCGGCCCGGAGGATCTGGGCCGCATCCTGCAGCACGTTCCGCACGTTCCGGACGACCGGCTCCTCGTGGGACTCGAGGGCCCGGACGACGCCGCGGTGTATCTGCTCGACGATGTGGAAGCCATCGTCGCGAGCCTCGACTTCTTCACTCCGCTGGTCGACGATCCGGCGGATTTCGGCGCCATCGCGGCCGCGAACGCGCTCGGGGACCTGTACGCGATGCGGGCGCGCCCCCTGTTCGCGCTCAACATCCTGGCGGTTCCCGCCGGGACCCTTTCCGATGAGACGGTCGGCGCGATCCTCCGCGGCGCGGGAGAAGTGTGCCGCGAGGCCGGCATCGCCGTGGCCGGGGGGCATTCGATCGACGACGCGGAGCCGAAGTTCGGACTCGTGGCCATCGGACTCGGCGATCCCGACCGCCTGTGGCGGAAAGGCGGAGCGCGGCCGGGGGATGCGCTCGTGCTGGGGAAGGCGCTGGGAACGGGCGTCGTCACGACGGGGCTCAAGCGCGGCGTGACGGACCCTGCGGACCTCGGCGCCGCCGTCGATTCCATGTGCCAACTGAACCGGGAGGCGGCGGCCGTACTGTCCGGTTTCGACGTTCATGCCGCCACCGACGTCACCGGCTTCGGGCTCGTCGGCCACCTGCTCGAGATGTGCCGCGCCTCGGGCGCGAGCGCCCGGATCCGGGCTTCGGCGCCGAAGCTCCTCCCGGGAGCGCTGCGCCTCGCCGCGGCGGGGTGCGTCCCGGGCGGCACGACCCGGAACCGGGATGCCTACGCATCGCAGGTGCGGTGGGATGAGGCCGTCCCCGACGACCTGCGGACCCTTTTGCTCGACCCGCAGACGTCCGGCGGACTGCTGGCGGCCGTCCCCGCGCACGAGGCGTCGTCCGCGTCGGCCGCGCTCGCCGCGGTGGGCTATGCGGCCGCGGTGATCGGAGAAGTGATCGAGCCGGGTGGTCCGGCGGTCGTCGTTGAGGTCGCCCCGTGATCGCCACGCGGACGCGCGGCAATCCTGCGGCGGCCGCCGGGACGTTGGTACCGAGCGTCGCGGTGCGTACGTTTCACGCTCCGTCCGGGCCCGTAGCTCAGCCGGTTAGAGCAGGGGACTCATAATCCCAAGGTCGCAGGTTCGAATCCTGCCGGGCCCATCTTCAGGATCCCTCGTACCACCATCAAAGAGAAGGAGTCGTCCATGCGGCCATGCCGGGTTCCGGTCTCCCGACGCGGGTCCACCCTCCTGTTCGCCGTTCTCGCACTGTGCTGCGTCGCCACGTCGGAAGCGGCCGCGCAGGCCCAGGCGACGACCGGCGTCATTCGCGGCGTCGTCCGCGATCCGGTGGGAGCGCCCGTGGCCGGTGCCGCCGTGGTCATCGAACATCGCGCGACCGGCTTCTCGACGACCGTCGTGACGGGCTCCAACGGGGCGTTCGTGCGCACGCTCCTCCCACTGGGGGTCTATGACGTCACCGCCCGGGCGCTCGGACAGTTCGGCGACGAGCGCACCGAGGAGCTCGTGCTCCGGGTGGGAGAGGTGCTCGATCTCGTACTCGAATTCAAGCCCGTCGCGGTGTCCGAAATCACCGTGACGGCGGACCGGACGCCGCTTGTCGACACCGAGGACCCGTCGAGTGCCCATCGGCTCTCCGAGGAAGTCGTCGACAACCTGCCCAACAACGGCCGCAACTTCCTCGACTACACGCTCCTCACTCCGGGTGTATCCGTGTCGCAGGGCCCGGACGGCGAAGTCCTCAACATCGGGGGACAGCGGGGCATCTTCAACAACGTTTCCGTGGACGGAGCCGACTTCAACAACCCCTTCTTCGGCGAGCAGCGGGGTGGCCAGCGCCCCGCCTTCACCTTCAACCAGGACGCCATCGAAGAAGTCGTGGTAGTGAACCAGGGGGCGTCGGCGGAGTTCGGGCGCTCCGCGGGAGGCTTCGTGAACGTGATCACGAAGTCGGGCACGAACGCGTTCACGGGCTCCGCGCACTACTTCGGCCAGTGGGATGCCATCTCCACCGCCTACTCGAGCGAGCGGGGAGGCGGAAAGCCCGAGTTCGGGCGCGGACAATTCGGCTTCACCCTCGGCGGCCCGATCGCGCGCGACCGGGCGTTTTTCTTCGTCGCCTACGACCAGCAGGAAGCGAGCGAGACGAAGCAGTTCACGCGCAACATCGTGAACCGACCCGAACTCGAGAAGCTGGAGAACTTCCTGCAGGCGCAGTGGCCCGGCCTGTTCGACGCCGAGTTCGGCCCGATCCGCCGCACCGACGACAACCGGGCGCTCGTGGCGAAGCTCGACTTCAACCTCAGCGACCGTCACCAGGCGTCCTTCAAGTACAACTACACCTGGTCCCAGCAGGTGAACGGGACATTCGACGTGGACTCCTGGGGGCTCAGCGCCAACGGCCTCGAGGAGGACTTCTCCCACGCGATCAACGCGAGCCTGAGGTCGCAGCTTTCAAACACCGTCTCGAACGAGTTCCGCTTCCAGTACGCGCGCGAGGACCGGCCCCGGGGATACGAGGGACCCCTGATTCCGGGCTCCGCCCCGCCATCGCAGCCTGCCTTTGCGGCGATCGGCGGCCGCCCCTTCCCGGACATCGCGATGGACTTCGCGGACGGGTTCCGCATCGGGATGCCCTTCTTTCTTCCCATCGACCCGGGCTACGACACCCGCATCCAGCTCGTCGACAACCTCTCCTTCCTCGCGGGCGATCACCTGTTCAAGGTGGGCGCGGAGTACAACCGCACGGGCGTCGGCCAACAGTTCATCGGCTTCGCGAACGGCCTGTACAAGTTCTCCTCCGTCGACGGATTCATGAACTTCGTCACGCAGGGGAACCGGTACGTCACCTGCTCCGACGGGTCCGACAGCGCGGAGGGCGTCTGTCCTCCGGGGACCGCGATCACCGGCCCCGTACTCCTCTACCTGCAGGCCCTCACGCTGGGGGACACTCCCGCCGAGCAGCTCGGACTGCAGGACTTCTCGATGCACGAACTCGGGCTCTTCATCCAGGACACCTGGCGCCCGCGCGACAACCTCACCCTGAACCTCGGCGTGCGCTGGGAGGGGTCGTGGCACCCGGGGATGTTCATCGAGCCCGGGGACACCTTCTACGGACCGTGGATCGGGACCGCGGGTTTTCCGTCGGACGGGACGATTCCGGACGACCTCGACAACTTCCAGCCGCGCTTCGGGCTCGCCTGGGATCCGCGGGACGACGGGCGCACGCTCGTACGCGTGAACGCGGGGTCCTACTTCTCGCGCATCCCGATGCTCGTGTTCGCGCAGCACCGCACGACGAACGGTGCGTTCCAGGGCACGCAGTTCGCGGCCAGCGACGCGACGTTCCTTCCGCCGCCGCCGCAGATCGGCGAATTCCTGACGCCGCCCCCGCCGGGCACGCCGCCCTTCCAGCCCGGCGTGAACATCGCGGACCGCAACCTCGAACTGCCGCGGACCTGGTCCTTCAACGTCGCGGTCGAGCATGCGCTGAGCGGGAACACCGCAGTGGAGCTTTCGCTCCAGCACGCCCGCACGGACAACCTGTTCCGCTTCGTGGACCGCAACGCGGCGGAGCTCGGGGCGCCCTTCGCGGAGGGGGCCAGCGGGCTGGGGACCGTCACCGTGACCGAGAGCAGCGCGCGCTCCCGCTACAACGCCGTCACACTCGGGCTGCGCGGGGACGCTGCGCTCGACGGGAGGCTGAGTTTCGAGGCGAACTACACGCTGGGCTTCGACCGCTCGGACGACGATAACGAACGGGATCCCTTCAACTTCTTCTACGCGACCGCAACCGATTTGGAGTCCGAGTACAACTGGTCGATCCGGGACCGCCGGCACCAGCTGACCGGCTTCATGCTCTTCGATCTCGGGCGCGGCGTCGTCCTCAACCACGTCTTCCGATACCTCTCCGCATCGCCGATGTCGGAGAGTTGCGGCCCGACCGCAGCGAATCCTCTCGCCGCGCCGGCGGGCCAGCGTGCGGGCGCCCCGGCAGACCGCGTGTGCGCCGACGGTTCCGTCCTCAAGCGCAACACGCTCCGCCGCGAGAACGACTTCTTCACATGGGATCTGCGACTCTCGAAGGCCTTCGACATCGGGGGCGGCCGCACGGTCGAGCCGATCCTGGAGGTCTTCAACCTGACGGGAGCCGACAACTTCCTCGACACCGCGCAGACGGGGCTCCTGTTCAACTTCGACGGCACGATCCGGAGCGGCCTCGGCGACACTCGCCGTGCTCAACTCGGCGTCCGCGTCCGCTTCTAGCCCGGATTTCTCACACGCTGCCCGGAGCGCCGTCGTAGGCGCGGTTCGGG
>VXMQ01000085.1 GCA_009841015.1 Candidatus Palauibacter denitrificans
CCCGGATACCACCCCCCCTCCCGCCGCGCCATCTGCTCGACGGTGAGCCCGGACAGGATGGAACTCTCGGGGAGCGACCCATCCTCGAGGATCGGGTGTCCGCCGCGCCGCTCGCGGATGAGCAGCCACTCCTTCCCCGTCTCCCCCTTCTCGAGCCGCACGAGCGTCCACACGCCCTTGAGCTTGTGGCCCCGCAGTTCGAACAGGAGCTTGCCCTTCTCCAGTCCCTCCTCCGGATCCTCGAGCATGATGCAGCGGCCGATGTCCCACACGATCATCTCGCCACCGCCGTACTCGCCCGCCGGAATCACGCCCTCGAACTCGATGTACTCGATGGGGTGGTCCTCGACGTGGACGGCAAGCTTCCTGTCGGCGGGATCGGCCGAGATCCCCCTGGGCACCGCCCACGAGACGAGGACGCCCCCGATCTCCAGGCGCAGGTCGTAGTGCAGCCGGGTCGCCGCGTGCAGCTGGACGACGAACACGCCTACGCCCGTCCCGGGCGCCCCCCCGAACGGCTCAGGCGTGCGCTCGGACGCTCGCTTCTCACGGTATTTCTCGAGTTTTTTGCGGGGCATGCTCGCGGCACCCCCTCCCGATGGTGATTCCGGTCCGCCGGCTTCGGATTGCCCGCGCTCTGTGCGACAATCCGGGCCGCAACCTATTATTCGGCCCCCCGGTTCGGCATCAAACCGGTGGTCTGGCTCGCGTCGGAGGTTCGGCGCGCACACGGAGGCGCAGGATGTCACCTCGACCCATCGCGACGGCGACGATCTCGTTCGGGCTCGTTTCGATCCCGTGCCAGCTCTACTCGTCCGCCGAGAACTCGCAGAAAGTCCGCTTCAACTTCCTCTCGCCCGAGGGCACGCGCGTGAAGCAGCAGTACGTGGACGCCAAGACCGGAGAGCCGGTCGAGCGCCGCGAGCTCGTGAAGGGCTATCAGTTCGCGAAGGACCAGTACGTGACGTTCAAGCCGGAGGAACTGAAGGCGTTGGAGGCGGAGGCGACGCAGGCGATCGAGATCGTCGAATTCGTGCCGGTGGACCAGGTCGAGCGGGCGTACATCGGGAAGACGTACTACCTCGGACCCGCGCGGGGAGGGGACAAGGCCTACCGCTTGCTCGGGGCCGCGATGAAGAAGACCGGCTGGGCCGCGCTCGCCAAGTACGCGGCGCGCGGCAAGCAGTATCTCGTCCTCGTGCGGCCGGTCGGGGACCACCTCGTGCTGGAGCAACTGCACTACGCGCACGAGGTACGGGACATCGCCGACGTGCCGTCGGGAGAGGGCGAGGTCGCCGAAGCGGAACTCGGCCTCGCCGTGCAACTGATCGAGCAGATCGCTTCGGAGAACTTCGATCCGTCGAAGTACGAGGACGAGGTCGGGCAGCGCATGCTCGAAGCCGTCGAGCGCAAGGTCGCGGACGGAACGGAGATCACGGCACCCGCCGAGGAGGAGACGACGGCGCAGGTCATCGACCTCATGGCCGCGCTGCGGGCGAGCGTCGGCGGCGCCGGCGAGGCGGAGAGCGGCACGGAGGGCGAGTCGGAGCAGAAAAAAGCCACGGGGTCATAGGAGAAAGCTGATGCGGGTTCGATCCGTCGCGCTGTTCGCGTCCATCCTTCTGCTGCCGGTGTGGCAGGGTTCCGGCAACCCGCTGCCCTCCGCCCCGACCGTCGACGATCTCCAGGCGGGAGTCCCGGACCGGGTCGCGGCCTTCGAGGCGGCCGACACGGAGACGCTGCGCGTTCCCGGACTCGAGGCCGGCGTCGAGATCCTCAAGGACCTGTGGGGCGTCAGCCACATCTACGCCGAGACGGAGCACGACCTCTTCTTCGCGCAGGGGTACAGCGCCGCGCGCGACCGCCTCTTCCAGTTCGAACTGTGGCGCCGCCAGGCCACGGGCACGGTCTCCGAAATCCTCGGTCCGCGTGAGCTGGAGCGGGACCGCGGCGCGCGGCTGTTCCGCTTCCGCGGCGACCTCGAAGCCGAACTGAACCACTACCACCCGCGCGGCGCGGAGATCATCCGGGCCTTCACGGACGGGATCAACGCGTACATCGCCGAGACGGATCGCGACCCGGACCTGCTGCCGGTCGAGTTCGAGATGCTGGGCATCCGTCCGCAGCCGTGGACGCCGGATGTCGTCATCTCCCGCCACCAGGGCCTGCTCATGAACATCGGGCAGGAACTCGATCTCGGCATCGCCGTCGCGGCCGTGGGGGCCGAGAAGGTGAAGGAGGTCTCCTACTTCCATCCCGGTGAACCGGACATCGACCTCGACCCCGCGGTCGACGGATCGCTCCTGCGGCGCGAGATCCTCGACGTGTACCGCGCCTTCCGCGGACCCGTCCGGTTCGAGCCCGAGGACATCGATCCCCGCTTCCGCGCCACCGCGTCCGACGCGGAGGCCTTCGCCCTGCGGACGCTCCGGGAGGAGGGCGAGGCCGAGGCGTACGAAGCCGAGCGCCTCGAAGCGGAGCGGATGGGGACGGGCAGCAACAACTGGGTCGTGGCGGGGAGCCGCACGCTGAGCGGCCACGCGATCATGGCGAACGACCCGCACCGGGTGCAGGCGGCCCCCTCATTGCGCTACCTGGTCCACCTCGTCGGACCGGGCTGGAACGTGATCGGCGGGGGCGAGCCCGTCCTCCCGGGCATCTCGATCGGGCACAACGGGTACGGGGCGTGGGGCCTCACCGTCTTCCAGACCGACGCGGAGGACCTCTACGTCTACCGCACCCACCCGGAGGACCCGGACCGCTACTGGTACCGCGGCGACTGGGAGGCGATGCGCGTGATCGACGACGAGATCCCGGTCGAGGGGCGCGGACCGGAGCGGGTGCGCCACCGCTACACGCGCCACGGCCCCGTCGTGTACGAGGACCCCGACAACAACCTCGCCTACGCGGTGCGCGCCGGGTGGATGGAGATCGGCGGCGCGCCCTACCTCGCCAGTCTGCGCATGAACCAGGCGAAGACGTGGGAAGAGTTCCGGGACGCCTGCAACTACTCGAACATCCCCGGCGAGAACATGGTGTGGGTCGACGTGGATGGGAACATCGGCTGGCAGTCCGTGGGGATCGCCCCCATCCGCCGCAACTGGTCGGGCCTCGTCCCCGTGCCGGGCGACGGCCGCTACGAATGGGACGGCTACCTCGAGATCGTGCACAAGCCGCACGTGTTCAACCCGGAGAAGGGCTTCTGGTCGACGGCGAACCAGAACCTCGTCCCGCCCGGCTACGAGCACCGCGACGCGGTGGGCTGGAGCTGGAGCGACCCCTTCCGGAGCGCGCGCATCGACGAAGTCCTCGCGACGGGGAAGCGCTTCACGATGGCGGAGATGATGCAGTTGGCGACGGACTACGTGTCGCTCCCCGCGCGCTCGCTGGTGCCGATGCTGCGCGGCGTGGACCTCCCCGCGGCGTCGGCGTCGGCCCGGGGCGAGCTGCTCGACTGGGACTTCGCCCTGGCCCCGGAGTCCCGCGAGGCCGCGATCTACGTGTCGTGGGAGCGCGAACTCCAGCGACAGATGGTGCCGCTCGTCGTTCCGGCCGAAGTCCGCGCTTCGCTCGGGCGCCTGTCGATGAAGAAGATCATCGACTGGCTCGGCTCGCCGCCCGCCTGGTTCGCGCCGCTCGGTGACGGGGACCCCGTGGCCGGCCGCGACGCCTTCCTCGCCCGCACGCTGGCCGACGCCCTGGAGGGACTCGAGGACCGTTTCGGGGGCGACCCCTGGCGCTACGGCGACGTGCGCTTCAAGCACGCCCGCTTCCGGCACCCGCTGTCCGGGATCGTGAACGCCGAGATGCGGGCCCGCCTCGAGGTGGGGCCGCTCCCGCGCGGAGGCAACGGCTTCACCGTGAACCAGACGGGAGGCGGCGACAACCAGACCTCCGGCCCGTCCTTCCGAATCATCGCGGAGGCGGGGGACTGGGACACGGCCGTGTTCACGAACACGCCGGGGCAGGGTGGAGACCCGGACGATCCCATGTACCGGAACCTGTTCGAGGGCTGGGCGAAGGACCGCTTCTTCCCGCTCTACTACTCCCGCGAGCGCGTCGAGGCCGCCGTCGCCGACCGCGTGACGTTGACGCCGAACTAGCAGCCCGTGGCAGAAGCCCCGCTGCGTTCGAGCGGCGCTGCATCCCGCCTGAACCGCTGCGCTCTGCGTCTCTCCTCGGTCAAATAGTGCGGCTATTCTCCCTCGTCGCTCCTTGTCAGGCGAGCGTTTCACCGCTCTCGGCGCTCACGCGGGGTTTTGCCACGGGCTGCTAACGCTCGGTCGCCATCGAAGAACCGGTAGCTGCGTTTGCAGCGGCGGCGCCGCTCCGGCTAGATTATGTGGCTGTTCCGCAGACGCCTCCGCCGGGAGGCAGGCAACCAGCGCGTGGGGAAGACATGAAGGCAGGCATACATCCGGAGTACGCACCCGCGAAGATCACCTGTGCATGTGGCCGGGAGACGGAGGCCGCCTCGACCGTGGGCGAGATCCACGTCGAGATCTGTTCGCATTGCCACCCCTTCTTCACGGGGCGGCAGAAGCTCGTCGACACGGCGGGCCGCGTGGAGCGGTTCATCGCCAAGTACGGTGACCGAAGCGCCCGCGGCGACGAAGCGGAGGAGACGAAGAAAGAGGAGGCGGCGGCTGAGGGGGCGCCGGCCGAGGAGGCGGTAGCGGCGGATGCCTGAGCCGGGGGCCTCCGGCGCTCGAAACTGCATTACGAATGACGGGGTTCCTCGGGGGCCCCGTTTTCATATGGGGAACGAATGACGGACTGGGACACGCTCGAGGGCCGCCTGCGGGAAGCCGCCGAGCGCTACGAGGCGCTGGCGCGCCGGATGGCGGAGCCGGAGGTGCTGTCGGACATGGCTCTCCTGCGCGACTTGGCGCGCGAACACTCGGCGCTGGAGCCGGTGGCGCGCGCGGCGGCGCGTCATTTCAAGCTGCTCGACGACCTGCGCCAGGCGCGGGAGGTCGCGGCGGAATCCGAGGGCGAGCTGGCCGAGATGGCCGCGGCCGAGGTCGCCGACCTCGAGGCCGAGCGGGAAGGGGCGCGGGAGGAACTCCGCCGGCTCCTGGTTCCGAAGGACCCCCTGGACGACCGGCCCGCCGTGGTGGAGATCCGCGCCGGCACGGGCGGGGACGAAGCCGCCCTCTTCGCGGCGGACCTGTACCGGATGTACGCGCGCTTCGCCCAGGAGTCCGGCTGGGACGTGGAACTCATCAGCACGAGCGAGGGCGCGCTCGGAGGGCTCAAGGAGATCGTCTTCGTCGTGCGCGGCTCCGACGCCTACGGCCGCCTTCGCTACGAGTCCGGCGTCCACCGCGTCCAGCGCGTGCCCGAAACCGAGAGCCAGGGTCGGTTGCATACCTCCGCGGCGACGGTGGCCGTCCTCCCCGAGGCGGAGGAAGTGGACATCGAGATCGACCCCGCCGATCTCAAGATCGACGTGTTCCGCTCCTCCGGACCCGGCGGACAGTCCGTGAACACGACGGACTCCGCCGTGCGCATCACGCACGCGCCGACCGGGCTCGTCGTGTCGTGCCAGGACGAGAAGTCGCAGCACAAGAACAAGGCGCGAGCGCTCAAGGTGCTGCGGAGCCGCCTGCTCGACCGGCTCGTCGCCGAGCAGGAGGCGGAGCGGGCCCGCGAGCGGCGCACGCAGGTGGGGACGGGCGACCGCTCAATGAAGATCCGGACGTACAACTTTCCGCAGAACCGCGTGACGGACCACCGCATCCACTTCACGAGCCACCGGCTGGAGGCGATCCTCGCCGGCGACCTGGACGAGGTCGTCGAGGCGCTGAGGCTGGCCGGGACGGAAGAGCGGATGGCGGCGGGCGCCGGATGATCGATCCGCCGCCGGGCGGGCATGCGCGCCGCCCGGCGGGCCCGACGCGCCGGGAGATCGTGCAGGGCGTGCGGCGCGAACTCGAACTTGCCGGCCTGGAGTCGCCGCGGGTCGAGGCCGAGCGGCTGGTGGCCGCGGCGCTCTCGCTGTCCGTGGGCGAACTCGGCCTCTCGGGCGGTGAGCGCGTCGATCCCGGCGCCGCGGCGGCTGTGGCGCGCGCGATCTCCCGCCGTCTCGAGGGGCAGCCGCTCCAGCACATCGAGGGCACGGTCGATTTCCGGCGCGTCCGCCTCGTGTCGGACGGTCGCGCCCTCATCCCGCGCCCCGAGACGGAGCAACTGCTCGACCTCGTTGCCGCATGGCGGCGCGACCGGGACGCGCCCGTCGACGCGCTCGACGTCGGCGTCGGATCGGGCGCCATCGCGCTCGCGCTCCTCGACGAGGGCATCGCCGGCCGCGTCGTCGGGCTCGACGTGTCGGAGGACGCGCTCGACCAGGCCCGCGAAAACGCCCGTCGCCAGACCACCCGCCGCCAGACCGCCGATGACCTCGAACTCCGCCTCTGTCCGCCCGATATCTGGCCCGCGCTCGAGCCCGGCGAAACCTTCGACCTCATCATCTCCAACCCGCCCTACGTCACGACCCCGGAATGGGCCGGCCTCGACCCCGTCGTCCGCGACCACGAGCCCCGCGTCGCCCTCGACGGCGGAGAAGACGGACTGGACGTGATCCGCACCGTCGTCTCCGGCGCCGCGGCCCATCTCCGCGAAGACGGCGCCCTCTTCCTCGAGATCGCCACCCACCAGGCCCCCGCCGTCCTCGCGCTGCTCGAAGCCGAGCCGATCCTCACGGACTCCCGCGTACGCACCGACCTCGCCGCCCGCCCCCGCTTCGCATCGGCCCGGAAGGCGATCTCCGGCTAGCAGTATCCCGCGGTCGTTCAAGTCGCGTGGGGGTCGAGGCCGGGTTATACTCGGGCGTCGAATCGCCGGCCCGAGCCCGCGGATGGCGAGCGGAGAGGGCGGGCGATTCGAGCCTCCGCCCGCCGCCGGCCCGACGTGCCGGCCCGGGGTGCTTCCCGATTCCGTTTCGAGCCGGAGACATGGACGAGCGAGACCGCATGCTGGAGAGGGCGCAGGAGTTGGGGCGCCTCATCTCCCAGTTGCCCGAATACGCCTACCTGCGGGCGGCCCGCCGCGAAATCGACGAGGATCGCGACGCGACGGAGCTGCTGAACCGGATGCGCGACCTGCAGACCACGCTCATGGAAGCGGTCGGCCGCGGCGAGCGGCCGAGCGAGGAGCAGGAAAGGGAGTTTGCCGAACTGCAGGAGAAGGTCCAGACGAACACGCGTTACCAGGGCCTCATCTCCTCTCAGGCGAACTTCGAGAAGCTCATGGAGCGGGTGGATCGAGCGATCGGGGAGGGAGTCCGGAAGGGCGAGGAAAGCAGGATCATCCTTCCGACATGAGAGCGGCCCGCGACCTGGGGGAACGCGCGCTGCGCGCGATCTTCGAGCCGGCCATGGCGTGGCTCACGAAACGCCGCGTCCACCCCAACGTCATCAGCACGCTCGGTTTCGTCATCACCTGCAGTTCCGGCTACTTCTTTCACCAGCATCATGTGAGCACCGCCGGCTTCCTCGTCCTCCTCGGCGGCGTGTTCGACCTCTTCGACGGCACGGTCGCGCGCCGTACGGGCCTCGCATCTTCCTTCGGGGCCTTCTACGACTCGACGCTCGACCGGCTGTCCGAGATCGTCGTGTACCTGGGGCTCCTCTCCCTGTACAACGACTACCGTCTCGAACTGGGCGACGTGGGGATGATCTACTGGATCGTGCTCGCGCTCGCCGGCTCGCTGATGATCAGCTACACCCGCGCCCGGGCCGAGGCGCTCGGCATCGCCTGCTACGTCGGGCTCATGCAGCGCCCGGAACGGGTCATCCTGATCGGCTTCGCCGCGCTCATCTTCGGCGAGACGACCATGTTCGGGCACCAGGGCCTCGTGCTTCGGGTCGTGATCATCGTCCTCGCGATTCTCACCAACTTGACCGCCTTCCAGCGGATCTGGTGGGTGTACCGGAATACGCGGCCCGACGGTGAGCCGCCCCCGCAGTCGAACTGAACCAGACACGGAGTGAACCGGCATCGTGGATTCGGATAGATCACCTGCAACCATCGCCGCCGCCGAAGGCACGCTCGGCGTTCTCCTCGTAGGGCTCGGGGCGGTCTCGACCACCTTCATCGCGGGCGTGGAGGCGGCGCGCCGGGGGCGGAACCGGCCCATCGGGTCGCTCACGCAGATGAACACGATCCGGCTCGGGAAGCGCACGGAGAACCGCACCCCGTTCATCCGCGACTTCGTGCCGCTCGCCGAACTGCAGGACCTCGTCTTCGGCGCCTGGGACCCGATCCCGGACAACGCCTACGAGTCCGCCAAGGTGTGCGGCGTCCTCCGGCCCGAGGACATCGATCCGCTCGCCGACTTCATGCGGGGCATCGAGCCGATGCCGGCCGCCTTCGACCGCGCCTACGTGAAGAAGCTCGACGGCCCGAACGTCAAGACCGGGGCCAACAAGCGGGACCTCGCCGAGCAGCTCCGCGAGGACATCCGCCGCTTCAAGGCGGAGCACGGCTGCGACCGCCTCGTGATGGTGTGGGCGGCCTCGACCGAGATCTTCATGAAGCCGAGTCCGGTGCACGACAGCCCGGCCTCCTTCGAGCGCGCCATGGAGGAGGACCACCCGGATATCGCGCCCTCGATGCTGTACGCCTGGGCCGCGCTCATGGAGGGGGTGCCGTTCGCGAACGGGGCGCCGAACCTGACCTGCGACATCCCCGCGCTTCTCGCGCTCGCTGCCGAACGGGGCGTGGCGATCGCGGGGAAGGACTTCAAGACCGGCCAGACATTGATGAAGACGATCCTGGCGCCCGGCCTCAAGGCTCGCATGCTCGGCCTCAACGGCTGGTTCTCGACGAATATCCTCGGCAACCGGGATGGCGAGGTGCTCGACGACCCGGAGAGTTTCAAGACGAAGGAAGAATCGAAGCTCGGGGCCCTCGAATATATCCTGCAGCCGGACATGTACCCGGACCTCTATGGAGAGATGTATCACAAGGTCCGCATCAACTACTATCCGCCGCGCGGCGATAACAAGGAAGGCTGGGATAATCTCGACATATTCGGCTGGATGGGGTACGGCATGCAGATCAAGATCGATTTTCTGTGCCGCGACTCCATTCTGGCTGCGCCCATCGTGCTGGACCTGGCACTCTTTCTCGACCTCGCGGCGCGCGCCGGGCTGTCCGGGATCCAGGAATGGCTGTCCTTCTACTTCAAGGCGCCGCAGACGGCTCCGGACCTGTATCCGGAACACGACATTTTCATCCAGCACTGGAAGCTCAAGAACACGTTGCGCTGGCTGAAGGGGGAGGAGCAGATCACCCACCTCGGCGTGGAGTACTACGACTGAATGAAGGGGTGCTTCCTCGTATTCGAGGGACCGGAGGGGTCGGGGAAGTCGCTCCAGATCGGGCGGCTGGCCGAACGGCTGTCCGCGGCCGGCGTGCCGCACACCGTGACGCGGGAACCCGGCGGCACGGCGGCGGCGGAAGCGATTCGGAGCGTGCTGCTCGACCGGCCCGAACTGCGGCTCGACGGGATCGCCGAACTGCTGCTCTTTTCGGCGGCCCGCCGCGCCCACGTGGAAGAGGTGATCCGCCCTGCGCTGGCGCGCGGCGAGGTCGTCCTCTGCGACCGCTTCGAGCTTTCCACGCGGGTCTACCAGGGGTGGGCGCGCGGGGTCGCCGCGGAGACGATCGAACAGGTCACCCGCGCCGCGACCGGCGGTCTTCTGCCGGAGCTTTACCTGGTGCTCGACGTGCCGGTGAAGGTGGGACTGGGGCGCCAGGGGCAGGATCAGGACGACCCCGGCCAGTTGGGCTTTTTCGGGCCCTCGCCCGACCGGATCGAGCTCGAGGAGCGGTCGTTCCGCGAGCGCGTGCGGGAGGGGTATCGCGAGCTGGCGGCGGCGGATGAGCGGACCGGGATCCTGGATGGCTCGGGCACTCCGGACCAGGTGGAAGCCCGGATCCTGGCGGCCCTTCAGGAGAGGCTCCCGGACCGCTTCCGAGCGGTGAACTTTCCTCGTTGACCGCGCGGTGTGACATTGACGGTAGCGGTGGAGTGCCGCTCGAACGCGGTCCCCATGACGGGGCCGCCACCACGGAGGATGCATGAGAGTGCAGCGATCCTGGACGACGGGAGTGCTCGTCGGCGCCATCGCCCTGGCGACAGGCGGCTGGCTGATCAACCAGAGCGGGGCCGCGAGTGGCGGGGAAAGCCGTCGGCTCCTGGAGGAAATCCACCGCCTGATCTCCGCCCGCTTCGTCGACGAGATCCCGCCCGAGGAGTTGTACCAGATGGCGATCGACGGGATGCTCGAGAACCTGGGCGACCCGTACACGACGTTTCTCGAGCCCCGGGATTCCGAGGACCTGCGTCTCACGACGACGGGCAACTACGGAGGGCTCGGCGTCCGGATCGACGTGAAGGATGACTGGATCACGGTCGTTCAGGTGCTCCCGAACTCACCGGCCCTCCGCGAGGGACTCGAGGTCGGCGACCGCATCATCGAGGTCGAGGGCGAGTCGGCCGAGGGTTGGTCGGTGGACAAGGCCGTGGACACGCTGCGGGGCGAGAAGGGGGCGCCGGTCAACATCACGATCGCGAGGGTCGGCGTGGACCGGCCGCTCGCGATCCGTATCGTGCGGGACGTTATCCAGGTGGCCCAGGCGCAGGGTTTCGTCCTGGACGGCGATATCGGCTACGTGACGCTGCGCGGCTTCAGCCGCGAGGCGAAGGAGGAGCTGGTCGCGACGCTGGACCGCCTCGTCGATGAGGGTGCAGGCGGACTGATCCTCGACCTGCGGCGGAACCCCGGCGGCCTGCTGCCCGCGGGAATCGACGTCACGGATCTCTTCCTCGAGCGCGGCAAGCCCGTGGTGGAAACGCGTTCACGCCTGGACGAGCAGAACTACCTGTTCCGCGCCTCCTCCGAGGACCGCTACGCCGATATTCCGATCGTCGTCGTCGTGGACGGCCTCAGCGCGAGCGCGTCCGAGATCGTGGCCGGCGCGCTCCAGGACCACGACCGCGCGGTCGTCGTGGGCACGACGACGTTCGGCAAGGGCTCCGTGCAGACGCTGTACGGGCTCTCCGGGAACAACAGCATGAAGGTCACGACGGCCCGCTGGTACACGCCGGCCGGGCGCTCCATCACGAAGGACTTGGACCGTGAGAGCGCGCTCCGCGACCTCGCGGCGAGCGCCGTGGCGATTTCGGGCGAACCGGTCGCGGCGCGGTCTGAGACGGAAGACCGGGAGGAGTTCACGACCGCGGGCGGCCGGACGGTGTATGGCGGCGGCGGGATTACGCCGGACCTGATCGTCTACCGCGACACGCTCTCGACCGAGGAACAGGAACTGCGGCGCCTCGCTACGCGCTCTGGGGCGATCCCGCGTAACGTCGTCTTTCGGTGGGCCGTCGAGTACTCGAACCAACACGATTTCAACGAAGGTTTCGCCGTCACGCAGGGGATGCGGGAAGAAGTCTGGACGGCACTGGTGGATGCGGGAGCCGAGCTCGAGAGGGAGCTCTTCGACCAGTCGCTGACCTACGTCGACTGGCTCATCGCGGATGAGCTGGCCGGCGCGGAGTTCGGGGAGGTCCCCCAGCTCCGTAGCCGGGCGGTGCGTGACGCCCAGATACAGGTCGCAATGGACCTTCTCAGCGAGGCGGATTCGCCGGAAGTGCTCCTCACGGTCGCGGCGCGCGCGGCTGAAGAGCGGAGTGCGGAGGGTACCCGGAGCGGGGAGCCCGGCGAGGATCGCCAATAGCGGGGCCTTGTCAGGGGCTGCCGGATTCCAGGAAGCGAGGAGACGAGAGATGAAGAAGCGCACGCGACGGTCGGCCGCGATTGCAACCACGATGGCTCTGGTGGCGGCCGCGGCGTGTGCCAGCAACCCTCGCCCCGGAACGTACACCCGGCTCATCATCACCGGCAGCGAGATCCGCGACGCCGGATACCGGTCGGCATACGAGGCGCTCACCCATCACCGGGAGCTGATCATCTTTGAAGACCGGATCGGCTTCAGGGGTGGCAACGACAGCTCCGGTCTGTTCGGGCGTCAGACGCAGGATTACTACGTGCCACTGCTGGTCGTGGATGGCGATTTCAACCTGAACGACGCGATCACCACGCTGCGGCGAATTCCCGCGGAGGAAATCGTGTCGATCCGGCTGTACCACCAGAGCATGGTTCCGCCCCGCTATCGCCGGCCCGGCGCGGAGGGTGGAGTGATCGAGGTCAACACCCGCTAGCAATCCGTGGCACGGACTGCGGCACAGCGGGTCGGCGCGCGGCTGAACCCCCGCCTCCTCGTCTTCGGCCGCCTGCCCGAGCCGGGCTACGTCAAGACGCGCCTCCATCCCGAGTTGACCAGCGAGGGGAGCGCCGTTCTGTACGAGGCGTTCCTCGACGACGCCATGAAGCTCGCGCCGGACGGAGTCGCCGTGGAATTGTGGGTCCCCGATCGTCCCGGAGCGATGGAGAGGCTGGGCTCCCGCTACCCGGCGGCTCACGTCCGGCTGCAATCCGGCGGCTCCCTCGGTGACCGGCTCGATGCGGCGTTTGCCCGCGCCTTCGGCGAGGGTGTCGATCGAGCGGTCGCGCTCGGAAGCGACCACCCGACACTTCCGGCCGATTTCGTCGTGCGGGCGTTCGACGCGCTGGCGGATGGCGCCGTGACCCTCGGCCCGAGCCTGGACGGCGGGTACTACGCGGTCGGACTGCGTGGATCGGCCTGGCCGCGGGCCCGCGGGCTCTTCGCCGAAGCTCCCTGGTCGACGTCGGGGCTGTTCGCCTGGACGCGCGCGCGCGCCGGGGCCCTGGGGCTCGATTGCACGGAGTTGCCGCCCTGGTACGACGTGGACCGTCCTGCCGATCTGGCCCGCATGGCGGACGATCTCACCGAAGGGAGCGCGACCGCTGGAGCCTGGGCCCGGCTCGCGCCGGCGAACACGGGACCGGAGGGCTGATGGAACCGATCCGCGTCACGGTGAGCCGGGCCGGAACGCGGGAATCGTCGCATCTCGTGTACGGTATGGTCCACCAAGCCGGTTCCGCCGGCCGCGGCCACGCGTTCGGCGATCCGCAATTGGCGGCCTTCTGGCGTTCCTCGATGAAGCCGCTCCAGGTCCTTCCGGCGGTCAGAGAGGGCGTGTTCGACCGCCTCGGGCTCGGAGCGGAGGCGCTTGCGCTGGCGTGCGCGTCGCATCATGGCACGCCGCGGCACCTGACGGTCGTGCAGTCGGTGATCGACGCGGCGGAGTTGACGCCGGAGATGTTTGTGTGCGGACCGCATCGGCCGTTCGACGACGGCGCGGCCCGCGGGATGGATCGGGCAGGGCGCCTGCCGGGACGGATCCACAACAACTGTTCGGGTCAGCATGCGGCGCTGTTGGCGCTCTGCGTGGCCCGCGGCTGGCCCGTGGCGGGCTACCACGAACCCGGGCATCCGCTGCAGCAGGCGATCCGCCGCGAGATCTCGGCGTGGCTGGGTGAAGACTGCGAAGGCCTGCCATGGGGGACGGATGGGTGCGGCCTGCCGACCCCGGCCCTTTCTCTGCGGGACATGGCGCGGGCGTTCGCGGATTTCGGCGCCTCGTCGGAGGCGGCCGTACGCTCCGTTGTGACCGCGATGACGACGCACCCGATATTGGTGTCGGGTCCCGGGGCGCTTTCGGCGAACCTGATGCGGGCGAGTTCCGACCGGATTCTCGCCAAGGAGGGGGCGGAGGGAGTGTTCTGCCTGGCGAGCGCGGAGGGGGCGTGGGGTGCGGCCTTCAAGGTGCTGGATGGGGCCACGCGGCCGCTGGGGCCGGCGGTCGTGCACGCGCTTGCGACGCTGTCGCTGCTGGCGCCGGAGGAGATCGGGCAACTGGAGAGCTTCGCGCACCCGGTGGTGCGTAACACGTGCGGGAACGAGGTCGGGGTGCTGTCGGTGGAGGGGGAATCTTGTTCGTCGACGTAGCGAGAATACACGTGACCGGGGGGGCGGGCGGCGCGGGCGCCGTCGCCATACGGCGCGAGAAGGGGGTGCCGCGCGGGGGGCCTGCCGGCGGCCGCGGCGGAAACGGCGGCGGCGTGATCCTCGTTGCGGATCGCCGCCTCGACACGCTGCTCGACTACTCGTACCGCGAGCACTACAAGGCCGGGCGCGCCGGTCACGGGGAGGGGAAGAAGCGCGACGGCGCGTCGGGAGAAGACCTGCGGCGGCCGGGGCCGGGCGGCCCGCTGGGGCGCGCGGGCGAGTCGGGCGAGCCAAGCGGCTTGTTGCGCGTGGCGGGGCCCTACCGGGGGGGGGCCCGCGGCGGCCGCGGGGGGAGGGGCAACGCGAGTTTCGCTTCGCCCACGCGACAGACACCGCGCGAATGGGAACCGGGGGAGTGGGGGGAGGAGCGGCACATCGAACTCGAACTCAAGCTCATCGCCGACGTGGGTCTGGTAGGAGAGCCCAACGCCGGAAAGTCGACGCTGCTCGCCCGCGTGACGGCGGCGAAGCCGCGGATCGCGGAATACCCGTTCTCCACGCTGACGCCCAATCTCGGAGTCGTGGGGCTGAGCGGGCACCGCTCCTTCGTGATGGCGGACATCCCGGGCATCATCGAAGGGGCCCACGAGGGGCGCGGCCTCGGCACACAGTTCCTTCGGCACATCGAACGCACGCGCACGCTCGCGCTCCTCGTGCCGGTGGACGACGAGGATCCGCAGGCGACGTACGATCTGCTGCGCGAAGAGCTGCGGGCGCATGACGCGGCGCTCGCCGGCATATCTCACTGCGTTCTCCTTACGAAAGCCGACTTGAATCCCGCAGGGGCCCGGCCGCCGGTGTCAGTCGATGCCCCCGGGAGTTGGGGCCAGTTCACGATCTCGGCCGTAACCGGGGCTGGTCTCGACGGCGCGCTCGAGGGTCTCTGGGCGCGCGTGCAGAGGGAGAAGGAAGCCGCGGAGGGCGATGCCGAAGCGGATCCGTTCGGGAGCGGCGAAGCGTGGCATCCGTGACGGAGCAGCGTTCCGCGGAGGGACGAGCGATGGACGGGGAGCTGGCGGCGCTCATTGCGTTGGCCCGCGCCCCCGGCCTGGGACTGCGTAGCGTCCGGCGCCTGGTCGACCGCCATGGCGGGGCGTCGGAAGCGCGCGCGGCCCTGCGGCAGACCGCGCCGGACGACCTGCACGCGGCGCGGTCGCTGCTGCGCGAAGCGCGTGCAAAGGGGATCCGCGTCGCGGGGTACACGGACTGTGGGGAGGCCGTATATCCCGAGGGGCTGCGCGATCTCCCCGATCCGCCCCCCGTTCTCTTCGAGTGTGGTCCCGGGAAGCCGGACTCCGAGCGGACGATCGCCGTCGTGGGCACGCGGGCCGCGTCGTCCTACGGGCTGCGCACGGCGTATTCCCTCGGAAGGGAACTCGGACGCTGGGGCTGGACCGTCGTCAGCGGCATGGCGCGCGGCATCGATGCGGCGGCCCACGCCGGCGCCCTCGACGCGGGCGGGCAGACCATCGGAGTCCTCGGAACCGGACTCGGCCGCGAGTATCCAGCGGAGAACCGGGACCTGTACCGGAGGATGCGTTCACACGGGATTCTGCTGAGCGAGTTCGAGCCGGGGGCGCCGCCGACGCGTTCCGCGTTTCCGCGCCGCAACCGGGTGATCGCCGCCCTCGCGCGCGGCGTCATCGTCGTGGAGGCGGGCGGAAGGAGTGGGGCCCTGAACACGGCCGACCATGCCCTCGACCTGGGGCGCGAAGTCCTCGCGGTACCCGGGCGGATCGATGATCCGGGCGCGGCCGGGTGCCTTCGCCTCCTGCGCCAGGGCGCCGGACTCGTGGCCGGCGCGCAGGATGTTTTTGACGCTCTGGGCTGGTTGTGCCTCGAGCCGCCGTCGGAACCGGAGGAAGGATCCGCCCCGGCCGTCGACGGAGCCTCAGGCGACCGGCGTCTGCTCGGCGCGCTGTCCCGGGGCCCCCGCTCGCCGGATGAACTCGCCGTTGGTCTCGAGATGCCTGTCGCGAAGGTGCTTGGCGGACTGGGCCGGCTGGAACTCGAAGGGTGGGTCGAACGCCGGCCCGGGGGGAGCTTCGCCGCCGTCCGGCGGCGGGGCGGCCGCTGATGTCGGTCAAGCGCCCGCCGCGCTCCCTGTATGTGCACTTTCCTTTCTGCGCGCATCGATGCCACTACTGCGATTTCTCCGTCCAGCGCGCGTCGGCGCCCCCGGTGTCCCGCTGGCTCGCCGCGATCGAGGCCGAGCTCGTCTGGTGGTTCGAGCGCAACGGGTGGGACCCGGGGGAAACGCTCGACACGATCTTCGTGGGAGGCGGGACGCCGTCGCTCATGGGGCCCGCCGGGATGGAAGGGCTGGCCTCGCGAATCGCCGCCTGGTTCCGCATCGACCCCGCGCACACCGAATGGACGGCCGAGGCGAATCCTGCATCCTTCGACGCGCGCCTCGGGTCGAGCTGGCGGGCGACGGGCGTGAACCGGCTGAGTCTGGGCGTGCAGGCCCTGGACGACGCGGTTCTGACGTGGCTGGGCCGGCTTCACGACCGGCGCCGGGCCACGGAAGCCGTGGCGGAGGCGAGGGATGCCGGGTTCGAACGCGTAAGCGTCGACCTCATCTTCGGTCTCCCCCCGGAAGTAACGCGGGACCTCGCGGCGGAAGTGGAAGCGGCGGCCATGCTCGACGTGTCTCACCTGAGTCTCTACGGCCTGACCGTGGAACCTCGCACGCCGTTGGCCGAGTGGATCCGCCTGGGACGGGTCGGGGCGCCGGACGAGAAGCGCTACGCGGACGAGTACCGGCTCCTTTCGCGCGAGCTGTGCGCGGCCGGGTACGAGCAGTACGAGGTGTCGAACTTCGCCCGGCAGGGGGCGCAGTGCCGCCACAACTGGTCGTACTGGAACCGAACGTCGTATCTTGCGCTCGGCCCGTCCGCGCATGGATTTCTCCCGCCGATCCGTAGTTGGAACGTCTTCCGCTGGGACCGGTATGAACGCGCGCTGCGGGAGGACCGCGGCCCGCTCGAGGGCTGGGAACGCGTGGGACCGGAAGAGGAAGAGCTGGAACGGATCTGGCTGGGTCTTCGTACGAATCGCGGACTTACGCCGGATTTCGTGCACGAGATCTCGTCGGATGGACTCCGCCTCGACGATTGGGCCGAGGCCGGGTGGATGGAAGAGCGGAACGGACGCTGGCTGGCGACGGTCGAAGGCTGGCTCCGCCTGGATACGATCGCCGCCGAACTTGCCGGTGCTGATAGAGCATGACCCTGCCGACACTGACAGAGCGCGAACAGGCCGTCCTCGCGGCGGTCATCGACTCCTTCGTCCGCACGGCCGCGCCGGCCGGTTCGCGACGGATCGGGAAGGAGTACGCGCTCGGCGTGTCTCCGGCGACGATCCGTAACACGATGGCGGACCTTGAGAACAAGGGTCTGCTCTCGCACCCCTACACCTCCGCGGGACGGCTCCCCACGGATCTCGCGTACCGGTACTACGTCGATGCGCTCATGCGCTGGGGCGGCATCCGGAAGCGGGACCAGGCGAAGATCGAACGCGAACTGGGGGATGCGGACGCCGGCGGCGTCGAGGACCTCATGGGCAAGGCGGCGAGGGTCCTGAGCCTGCTGACGGGGGAACTCGGCCTCGCGGTGGGCCCGACGCTCGCCACGGCCACGCTCGAGCGTCTCGAACTCGTACCGCTCTCGAGCGAGAAGGTGCTCTTGGTGTTCACGATCGAGTCCGGCGTGGTGCGCACCGTGTACGTGGACGTGACGACGCGGGTGCCGCGGGCGACGCTCCAGGCGGTGTCGCAGGCGCTGAACGAACGGCTGGCGGGCAGCGCGATCTCCGAAATCCAGGCGACGCTGCACGAGCGGCTGGGCGACCTGAGTTTCAGTAATCGCGGCGCCGAGGAATTGATGAACATCTTCGTGCACAGCGGTCCGGACATCTTCGAGTGGGCCCGCCGCGAGCGCGAGATCCACCTCGGGAGCGCCGCGGCGCTGACCGAACAGCCGGAGTTCACGACGAGCGAGCGCCTGCGCGAACTCCTGCTCCTGACGGAGCGCCGGGAGCTGCTCGCCTCAGTGCTGGGGGACCGCGGCGGCTCGGACGGTCCCCATGTGACGATCGGCGCCGAGCACGGGCAGCCGGAACTCGAGGATCTGACCATCGTCACGGCCAACTATGCCGTCGGGAGCCTGCAGGGGACGGTCGGCGTGATCGGGCCGACCCGCATGCCCTACGACAAGGTCGTCTCCATCGTCGACTGGACCTCCGACCTTCTCACCCGGCTGACGCCGTGAGCGGACACCGCGACTACTACGAGCTGCTCGGCGTCTCCCGCGATGCCGGTGCGGACGAACTCAAGCGGGCGTACCGGCGCCTCGCCATGGAGTACCATCCGGACCGCAATTCCGCGTCCGATGCGGAGGAGCGGTTCAAGGAGGTGACGGAGGCGTGGGAAGTGCTTCGCGATCCGGGGAAGCGGCAGCTGTACGACCAGTACGGCGAGGCCGGAGTGCGGCGCGGCGGCGGAGGCGAGGCGCCGTTCTCCGGATTCAACAACTTCTCCGACGCGTTCGACGTGTTCATGCGGGAGTTCGGAGGCGGCGGCTTCGGGGCCGGCGGCTTCGGCGACCTCTTCGGAGACGCGCGATCCCCGAACCAGCCGCGCCGCGGCTCGACGCTCAAGGTTTCCGTCGCGATCACGCTGGAAGAGGCGGCGAAGGGGGCCCGGCGCTCCCTCCGCGTCTCCGCTTTGGACCGGTGCGAGCGTTGCGATGCGACGGGCGCCGAGCCCGGGAGCACGGCGTCCACGTGCGGGACGTGCCAGGGCTCCGGCGAGATTCGCATGGTCCAGCGCTCGATGCTGGGACAGTTCGTCTCCGTGCGTCCCTGCTCCGCGTGCGGCGGAGAGGGCACCTGGATCGAGGACGAGTGCCGCGACTGCCGGCGAGCGGGGCGCGTGCGGGTCGACCGAACCGTCGATATCGAGATTCCTGCGGGAATCTCGTCCGACGACTACCTGAAGCTGCGGGGGCGCGGCAACGCGGGTCCGCGCGGCGGGCCGGCCGGGGACCTTATCGTGCAGGTGGAGGTGGAGCCGCACGACCGCTTCGAGCGCAGGGGCGATGACCTCGTCCTCGACCTTCCCGTCACCTTCTCCCAGGCGGCGCTGGGCGACGAACTCGACGTGCCCACGATCCTCGGACAGGCCCGGCTCAAGGTGCCCGCAGGGATCCAGGCGGGTCAGGTCCTCAGGCTTCGGGGCCAGGGGATGCCGCGTCTGCGGGCCGCGGGCCATGGGGACCAGCTCGTGCGCGTACACACGTGGACGCCGAGCGAACTGTCCCGGCGTCAGCGCGACATCCTGGAGTCGCTGCGGGAGGTCGAAGATGCGCCGCCCGAGCCGCGCCGGGGCGAGGATCCGAGCTTCTGGGAGCGCGTAAAGGCGGCCTTTACGGCGTAGCGGACCCCGACGCGACGGCCTCGGCGGGCTGCGACGCCATCCGCTCCTGGAGGCTCGCGAGGAGCCGATCGAAGGGGACGGCGAACTTCTCGACGCCCTCCGCCAGAAGCTGATCCGTGACCTCGTCCAACTCGATCCCGACGGCCGCCAGCTCCGCCATCGTGTGACGGGCCTCGTCGACGCCGTCGGTCAGCGTGCCGGCGACGCTCCCGTGATCCCTGAAGGCGTCGATCGTCTTCTCCGGCAGGGTGTTGACCGTCAGATCGCCGATGAGCGGCTCGACGTACATCACGTCGGAATACGAGGGGTTCTTCGTGCTCGTGCTCGCCCACAGCATGCGTTGCGGACGGGCGCCGAGCCCGGCGAGACGGACCCAGCGATCCGTGGCCAGCCGCCGCTGGAAGCCGACGTAGGCGAGCTTCGCGTTGGCGATCGCCGCCTTGCCGAGCAGGGCCGCGCACCGGGCGGCGCCGTCCTTCGCGGCGTTGGCCAGCGCCCCGAGCTTCCGGTCGGTCAGCGCGTCGATCCGGCTCACGAAGAAGCTGGCCACGGACGCCACGTCGTCGACGGAGCGGCCCGCTTCGAGCCGCTGCTCCAGCGCCTCCGTGTGGGCGTCCGCCACCGCCTCGTACGCGGCGATGGAGAAGAGGAGCGTCACGTTCACGTTCACGCCCTCGAACAGCGCCTGCCGGATGGCCGGAACTCCGGCCGGCGTTCCGGGGATCTTGATGAGGACGTTCTCCCGGGCCACTTCATCGTTGAGGCGGCGCGCCTCCCGGACCGTGCCCTCCGTGTCGTTCGCCAGGTGGGGAGATACCTCGAGGGACACGTATCCATCGACGCCGCCGGAACTCTCCCACACGCCCCGCAGGACGTCGCACGCGCCCTGCACGTCGGCGATCGTGAGCCGGTCGTAGACGTCTTCGACGCCGAGACCCGCGGCGGTGAAGCGGGCGATGTCCTCATCGTACTGTGCGCTGCCCGTGATCGCGTTATGGAAGATCGCGGGGTTCGAGGTGACTCCTCTCAATCCTTCGGTCTCGACCCGGCGAGCCAGCGTTCCGTCGACCAGCATCCCGCGCGTCAGGTTGTCCAGCCAGTAGCTCTGACCGTGCTCCTGGAGTTGAAGCAGCGCGCTCATCTCTCTCCCCTCCCCATCGTGTGTTTCGGGATCGTGTGTCTCAGGCTTCCGATTGCAGGTGTCGGGCTTCGATGTCCAGAACTTTTTCGAGCCGCCGCCGATGCCTCGGCTCGGCCGAGAAATCCGCGGCCAGGAACGCCTCCGTGACCGCGCGCGCGAGGGCGATCCCGATCACGCGTTCCCCCATGCAGAGGACGTTCATGTCGTCGTGATCGACCCCCTGCGCCGCCGAATACGTATCGTGGCATACGCCGGCTCGTACTCCGGGCACCTTGTTTGCGGCGATACAGACGCCCACGGCGGACCCGCAGATGACGATTCCGCGTTCCACGTCGCCGCGCGCCACCCGTTCGGCGACGGCGAAGGCGAAGTCGGGGTAGTCGACGGAGTCGGCGCCGTGCGTGCCGACATCGATGACATCGTGGCCGGCTTCGCGAAGCTCGGCGGCGAGCACATCCTTGTAACCTACGCCCGCATGATCCGCCCCGACCGCGAGCTTCACGCCGGGCCCTTCGCCGAGAGCGCTTCCAGGGCCCGCGCGACGAGGGCCTCCGCGGTGAAGCCGAAACGGGCGAAGTTGTCCGCCGCCGATGCGGACTGGCCGAAGCGGTCGATCCCGATGACGGCACCGTCCCGCCGCACCCATTCCGTCCATCCGAGGGTGGCGCCGGCTTCGATGGCGACCCGCGGAACGCCGGGGGGAAGAACCTCGCCCCGGTAGGCCGCGGGCTGTGCGCGGAACAGTTCCCAGCTCGGGAACGAGACCACTCGCGCCGATACTCCGCCGGCCTCGAGGATGCCCGCCGCTTCGACCGCTACCTGCAGTTCCGAACCGGTCCCGACGAGCACCACCTGAAGGGGGCCGGGCTCGGGCCTGAGAACGTAGGCGCCGCGTCCCACCCCATCGCGGGCGGCCCCGGCCGCGCGCTCGAGGTGGGGGACCTTCTGGCGCGTGAGCACGAGAATCGTGGGCCCCGAGTCGCGCTCGATCGCGACGCGCCACGCCTGAACGGTCTCCTCCGGGTCGGCGGGGCGCAGCACGACGACGCCGGGCATCGCCCGGAAGGAAGCGAGGTGCTCGATCGGCTGGTGCGTCGGCCCGTCGGCCCCGAGGCCGATCGAATCGTGCGTCATCACATAGATGTTGGGCAGTCCCATCAGGGCCGCGAGCCGCATCGACGGCCGTGCGTAGTCGGTAAAGGTGAAGAAGGTGGCGATGTACGGCCGGATGCCGCCGTGGAGGACGAGTCCGTTCGCGATGGATGCCATCGCGTGCTCGCGGATGCCCCACCGCAGGTTGCGGCCCTCGGGCGCGCTCCTGGAGAAGTTCGGCGAGTCGATCAACGTGTTGTTCGAGCCCGACAGGTCGGCGCTCCCGCCGATGAGTTCGGGGAGGCGGGGAGCCAGCGCGGTCAGGATCCGGCCTGAAGCGGCCCTCGTGGCGATCGGATCGTCGTCCGGGCCGAAACCGGGCAGATCCTCATCCCACGCCGCCGGCAGATCCGACCGGATGCGGCGTTCGAGTTCCGCGGCCAGCTCCGGGTGCTCCGTCCGGTAGCGCTCGAAGCGCTCCCGCCACTCGGCGGCGAGCGCTTCGCCGCGGGCGACCTGCCGACCCATGTGAGTCCGGACGGCGTCCGGCACGAGGAACGGAGGTTCCGCCGGCCAGCCGTACCCCTCCTTGGTGAGCCGGACCTCCTCCTCGCCGAGCGGTGCGCCGTGCGCTGCGGCCGTGTCCTGTTTGTTGGGGGCGCCGTAGCCGATGTGCGAGCGGACGATGATCAGGGACGGGCGGTCCTCCACGCCCCGGGCGCCGTCGATAGCCGCGTCGAGCGCCGCCAGGTCGTTCGCGTCCCCGACCGACTGCACGTGCCACCCCAGCGACTCGAACCGCCCGCGCACATCCTCGGAAAAGGCGAGATCGATGTCTCCGTCGATCGTGATCCTGTTGTCATCGTAGAGCCAGACGAGCTTGCCGAGGCCGAGGTGTCCGGCCAGCGAGGCGGCTTCGTACGAGACGCCCTCCATGAGGTCGCCGTCGCTGCAGATGACGTACGTCCCGTGATCGATGATCGAATGGCCCGGCCGGTTGAACACCGCCGCGAGATGCGCTTCGGCGATCGCCATCCCCACGGAGTTCGCGACGCCCTGGCCCAGCGGACCGGTCGTCGTCTCGACGCCGTTGACGTGGCCGTACTCGGGGTGGCCCGCCGTGCAGCTCCCGGCCCGCCGGAAATTGCGGATCTCCTCCAGGGGGAGCTCGAACCCGGTAAGGTGGAGCACGGCATACTGGAGGATCGCGGCGTGGCCGGCGGAGAGCACGAACCGGTCCCGACCGAACCAGGCGGGTTCTCGCGGGCTGTACCGCATGTGCCGCATCCACAGGGCGTACGCCACCGGGGCGAGCGCCATCGCGGTGCCGGGATGCCCGGAACCGGCCCGCTGGACGGCGTCCATGGCGAGCGTGCGGATCGTGTCGATGGACTGGGATTCTACGGAAGGATCCGCGCCCGGAGCGGCGGACCCGGAAACGGCTTCGACGGTCCTTGTCTCGTTCAATAGCCCCCTCGCGCGAGTTGGATCGCCCTTGGCTGGCCCAATGCCGGGAAGCCGGAGGCCGCGCGAGACAACTCGTGATGGGCGGGCCGCTTCGGCGGAGCGAACATAAGGCTTCGGGGCGCTGTCGGAAAAGGCTCCGCCGTGAAGCGCGCGAGGTTGGTGGCGATGGTCCGCCGACGACGGATACGTTGCCCCTCGTGAGCGATCAGACGTTCTTCGCCGACGGTCTTGCGGGCCTGGAGGCCGGCGCGCGGGCCGACCTCGCGAGCGACGAGGTGAGCCATGTCCGTGCCGCCCGGATCCACCCCGGTCGTCGTCTCGCGGTCATCGACGGCGCCGGAGCCCGCTGGGACGCGGAACTCGTTGCACTGGACCGGCGCCGCGCCAGCTGTCGTCTGCTCGCTCCCGTTCCGCCGGAACCCGCGCTCCGGCTGCACCTCTGGGCCCCAGTGGCGAATCGTGACCGTTCGCTGTGGCTCGTCGAGAAGGTCGTGGAGCTGGGCGCCGCCACGGTCACGTGGATCGAGTGGGAGCGCTCGCGTTCCGTGGCCGACGCCGGGCGCTCCGAGGGTTTCTTGCGGCGGGCGGAAGGCCGCGCCAGGGCGGCATTGAAGCAGTCGGGCCGCAGTTGGCTCCCCCGGCTGAATGGGCCCCGGACGCCGGAGGAGGCGCTCGGGCGCCACAGTGGAGCCGGGTGGCTGGCCGACGCCGAAGGGCGGCCCTGGCTCTCCGCCGGGATCGCCCGTGGCCGGGAGCGGCCGCGCGCCGGAAACGGGCTGACCGTCGCGGTGGGGCCGGAGGGAGGCCTGACGAGTTCGGAGCGGCGTCGCTGCCTGGAGGCGGGCTTCGAGCTCGTTTCCCTGGGTTCGACGACGTTGAGGTTCGAGACCGCCGCAGTGGTCACCGTCGCGGCGGCGGCGGCGATGCTCGCGGGAAACGGCAACGAGGCAGAGGACGAGAGGACGATATGACGGAGTGCGTGTTCTGCGGCATCGCTTCGGGGGCGATCGAGGCAACGATCGTTGCCGAGGCGGACGACTGGGTGGCGTTCCGGGATCTCGAACCCCGGGCGCCGGTGCACGTGCTCGTCATCCCGCGGGCGCACGTGTCGAGCCTCGCGACCCTCTCGGAAGGGCCGCTCGGAACCCGACTTCTGCGCGCTTGCGCGGCCGTGGCCGAATCGGAGGGGCTGGATGGGGGGTACCGCGTCGTCACGAATGTCGGCGGCGACGGCGGCCAGGCCGTGCCCCACCTGCACTTCCACGTGCTCGGCGGTCGCCGCATGGGCTGGCCGCCCGGGTAGCCCCGTGGATCACGCGCTGCGGGTGATCGAGTACGACCGCGTGCTGGCGGCGGTCGGTGAACGCGCCGTGTCGGAGGCGGGCCGCTCCGCGGTGCACGCGCTCCGGCCGCTTCCGGACGTGGCAACCGCGCGCCGCTCGCTTGCGGCCGTGCACGAACTTCGGGAGCTCATCGGGAGCCGGGACGGATGGGTGCTGGATCCGATTGCGCCGCTGGACGGGGCTCTCCGGCGGCTCGCGATCGAAGACGCGGCGCTGGAGGCGCCTCAGCTGCTCGCGTGCGGACAGGTTATGGCCGTCGCACGCGCCGTGCGGCGACTGGAGGCGCGCCTCGACCCCGATGGCCTCCCGGCGGAGCATGTGAGCCGGCTATGGGGAGAGGCGGCCCTCGAGAAACGGATTGCGCGCACCTTCGATGCGACGGGAGCGGTCGCGGATGGGGCCTCTCCGGAGCTTCGGCGCATCCGCCGGGCGCTCGCGACGCGGCGCGGCCGGCTCGTCGACGAACTCACGCGCTACGCCCGCTCGCTCCCGGAGCGGGTTCGCGTGCCCGACGCCTCGGTCACCGTCCGAAACGGCCGCTACTGCATCCCGGTCCGCCGCGAGGGCAAGGGGATCGCGGGCGGCCTCGTCCACGACGCGTCCGCCAGCCGCCAGACCCTGTTTGTCGAGCCGTCGCGCGCCATCGAAGCGATGAACGAGATCCGTGAACTGGAACTCGGCGAGGCCCGCGAGATGGACCGGATTCTGCGAGACCTTTCCGCTGCCCTGCGCGCCCGGACGACCGAACTCGCCGCCTCCTGGGCCGCCCTCGTGGAACTGGACTCGCTGCGCGCCCGCGCGCTCTTCGCGGACGAGATGGACGCCGTCCCCCCGGCCTTGGTCGAGGCCGAGTCGGAGGGGATCCACATCCGCGGCGCTCGTCATCCTCTGCTCGCCCTCGATGCCGGCGGAGCGGTCCCGTTCGACCTCGACCTCTCGGCGGACGAGCGGGTCCTTCTCGTGTCGGGCCCCAACGCGGGGGGGAAGACGGTGTTCCTGAAGACGCTGGGCCTGTTGTCCGCGCTCGCGCAGAGCGGGATCCTGCCGCCGCTCGGCGCCGGGGGCCGGATCCCCTTCTTCCGCCGCTTCTTCGCAGTCATCGGGGACGAACAGTCGATCGAAGCGTCGCTCTCCACCTTCGGCGCGCAGGCCGGCAACCTGGCCGAGATTCTGCGCGAGGCCGGAGACCGCGACCTCGTCCTCTTCGATGAGATCGGCAGCGCGACGGATCCGGCCGAGGGGGGCGCGCTCGCGGCGGCATCGCTGCGGCGGCTGGCTCGGCAGGCTCGACTCACGGTGGCCACGACGCACCTCGGCGACCTCAAGCGCCTCGCCGACGAGAGGGCGGCGGCGGTGAACGCCTCGCTGGAGTTCGATGGGACGCGGCTCGAGCCGACATACCGTCTCGTAAGGGACCGGCCGGGGCGCAGTTACGCGCTCGTCATCGCGGCGCGGCTCGGGGTCCCGGAAGACGTACTCGCCGATGCGCGCGACCGGCTCGGACCGGAGCACCTCTCGCTGGACACGCTCCTGGCCCGGCTCGAGGCCGAACGGGGCGAGGTCCAGGACCTTCGGGCCCAACTCGAGCTTCGGGCCGGAGAAACGGCCGAACGCGAACGCGACGTCGCGTCCAGGGAGACCGCCCTGGCCGATTCGGAGCGTGCGGCCGCCCGCAGACAGGAGGCCGAGCGGCTCGCGGCGCTGCGCGAGGCGCGAGAGCGGGTGGAGGCCGCGATCTCGCGCCTGGAGGCCGAATTCGTCGCGGGGGATGAAGTGCGCCGCCGGGAGGCGAAGCGGGCCGCGCGCGGGGACGTGGAGCAGGCGCTCCGGGCATCTTCCCGTGCGCTTCGGGCGCTGGGAGAGTCCGCGCCCCCGTCGGCCGAGCGAACGGTCGGAGTCGGCGATGCCGTGCGCTGGGACGCGTCCGACCGGCCGGCGCGCCTCGTCGAGATTCGGGACGATCGCGGCGTCATCGAGGTAGGCGAACTCCGGCTGACGGTACCGCTGGGGGAGCTGACGCCCCATTCTGCACCGGCGAGCCGTTCGTCCGGCCCGGCCGGCGTCCGGGGAGCCGGCGGACCGCCGCAGCGCCGGCCTGACTTCAGCGTCGCCACGGAGGTCGACCTCAGGGGCCTGCGCGTCGACGAGGTGGAGGGGACGCTCAACCCGGCAGTCGATGCCGCCGTGGTCGGAGACCTACCGTGGCTCAGGATCATTCACGGAAAGGGAACCGGCGCGCTGAGGGAGAGAGTCGGGCAACTGCTCGCCGCGGATCCGCGGATCCGGCTCTTCAGAACCGGGGAACCGAACGAAGGGGGCACGGGCGTCACGGTCGTGGAATTCGAGTGAGCGCGGGTTGCGCGCGGTACGCGGGATGATGGGCCGCTCGGGTTCCGGCTCGGGGGCGGGATCGTGGTGAGCGACAGCCTCGTAGAGGACATCCGCGCGCGGGCGGACATCCTCGAGGTTCTGGGGGAGTACGTCCAGCTTCGACGATCCGGGAAGAGCTACCGGGGACCCTGCCCCCTGCACGGAGGCGACGGCCCGAACTTCGCCGTCGATCCGCAGCGCCAGATCTTCAAGTGCTTCGTGTGCGGGGAGGGCGGGGATGTCTTCGGCTTCCTGATGAAGCACCTCGGTCTCGACTTCCCGGAGGCGGTGCGCCACGTGGGCGCGAGAGTCGGGATAGAGGTGCCACACCGCGAGGAGCGGCGCGAGGATCCGCATGCGCCGCTGCGGGGCGTGCTCGCCTTTGCCGCCGAATGGTTCCAGGGCCGGCTGCGCGAGCCGGCCGGCGCCGGCGCCCGCGACTATCTGCAGGGGCGCGGACTGTCGCTGGAGGAGGCGCTCGACTTCGGGCTGGGTTACGCGGACGACGAGTGGCGCGCATTCCGCTCCGCCGCGGCTCGACACGGCATCGAGGAGCGCACCCTGCTCGAACTCGGGCTTCTCGCGACGAGCGAGAGGGCGGAGGAGCCCTACGACCGTTTTCGCGGGCGTCTCATGTTCACGATCCACGACCTGCGCGACCGGCCGATCGGCTTCGGCGGCCGCATCCTGGAGGCCTCTTCCGATGCGCCCAAGTACATCAACTCGCCCGAATCCCCCGTCTTCCACAAGGGGGAAGAGCTGTACGGGCTCAACCGGGCCCGGCACGCCATGCGGCGAGAGGGCCACGCGGCGATCGCGGAGGGGTTTACCGACGTCATCGCCCTGCACCGGGCCGGCCTCGGCTTTGCGGTCGCCGGGCTGGGGACGTCCTTCACGGCGGACCAGGCGCGCCGCATCGGCCGATACACGAAGCGGGCCTACCTGCTTTACGACAGCGACCTCGCCGGGCTGCGCGCGACGTTCAGAACCGGAGACATCCTCCTCGCCGCCGGCGTCCATCCGATGGTCGTGTCGCTCCCTCCCGGTGAAGATCCGGATTCCCTCATCCGCCGGGACGGTCCGGCCGCCATCCGGCAGCTCCTGGACGATGCCGTGGACCTCCTCGAGCGCAAGCTCCAGATCCTTCGCCGCGAGGGATACCTCGACCGGGTGGAGGGGCGCCGCCGCGCCGTGGACGGCCTGCTCAGCACGCTGAGGGCGGTCTCCGATCCGGCGCTCCGCGACATCTACGTGGACCGGGCGGTGGAAGGACTCGGGATACGGCGCGACACGCTCGTGGATGAGATTGCGCGTCTCGAACGTTCCCGGCTCCGACGCCGTCCCCCCGCCGCGGGCGCGGGGCGTCCCCGTCGCGGGCAATCCCCGGCCTCGCGGACCGAGCACGATCTTCTTCTCCTGCTCGTTCGCGACCCGGCCCTCGCCCGGCAGGCCGTGCGTGTCGGCCTCGTGCCCGACCACATGTCCGACCCGCGGGGCCGAGAGCTGTTCGGGATCCTGTCGGCGGCATCCGACGAGGGGGTCGATTCTCCGGATTGGACGTCCGCCTCCGCCGCGGCGGGGGAGCTGGCGAAGGCGCTGCGAGAGTCCGACCGGGAGCTTCCGGACGCCGCTCGGGTTTTCGACGCCGCGGTTCGCCGTCTTCTCTATCGACGGCATCGTGAACGGATCGAGGAAATCGGCCGCGCGATCGAGCTTGCGGAGCCGGAGCAGCAACGTCGATTGTTGGGTGAGAAGGAGGAACTGGTGCGCGAACTTCGGGCTGCGGGCGAGTCGGGGGCGTTCATGCCGGCTGCCGGGGCCACGCAACGATGACAACCGGGGAGAGCATGCAAGCGAGCGATATCGTCGAGGAGTTACTCACTCTTCAGGAGATCGATCACAAGATCCTGAAGATAGAAGATGAACTCGAGAGTCTCGGCCGGGAGGAGGCCGGGCTCCGGGAAACCGTGGAAACGTTGGAGTCGCAGGTCACGCGGATTCGGGCGGAAGTGGAGGAAGCCGAAGGACGCGTGCGGCAGTTCCACCGGGCCGTGGAAGCCGGCAGGGCGACGCTCAAGCGCCTTGAGGCGCGCTCCGTCGCGGTGGCGAACATGCAGCAGCATCTCGCGGTGCGGAGCGAAACCGACACGGCCCGGCGCAACCTGCGGGCGGCGGAGGATGAGCAGCTCGACGCCATGCAGGATGTGGAGACCGCGCGCGGGGCGCTGAAGGAGGCGGAGGCGGATCTGCGTGAGGCCGCCGGGCAACTGGATGAACGGAGCACCGCCGCCGAGGCCCTGCGTGCCACCCTGGAGGGGGATCTTCAGCACTGCGGCGCCACCCGCAGGACGCAGGAAGACCGGCTGGACCGCCGAGCGCTGCAGCTGTACCGCACGGCGGGCGGAGGAGGGCGCCAGGCGGCGCTCGCCGAACTCACCGTCGATGGCGCGTGCGGCCGGTGCTTTACCGCGATACCGAAACAGCGCCAAGCCGAGATCCGGGCGCGGCGGCACCTCGCCGTCTGCGAGGGTTGCGGGATCATCCTCTACCCCGGGGCTCTGGTGTAGTGTCGCTGACGCGCCCCGTCACTTGAGGCTTCGCATCATCGCGGGCGACCTGGGCGGCCGCTTCATCGACGCCCCCCGGGGGCGACGCACCCGTCCGACGGCGGAGCGGGTGCGGGAGGCCTGGTTCTCCGCGCTCGCGAGCGATGTCGATGGGGCCCGGGTCGCCGATCTCTACGCCGGCTCCGGCGCCCTGGGAATTGAAGCGCTGTCGCGCGGCGCGGCGCACGTCCATTTTGTCGAGTCCGACCGTCGGGCGGTGGCGCTGCTCCGCCGCAATGTCGCGACCCTCGATCTCGCGGACCGGTCGCGCGTGGTGCGAGGCGATGCCATCGCCTGGGTCGACGGTCTCGACGAAGCGGACGCCGTGGCCGGCCCGGGCGCGCCTCTCGATCTGGTCTTCGCGGATCCACCGTATGCGTCCACCGACGGCGAACGGCTGGTCGAGCGCTTTCGGACCCGTCCGTTCGCCTCACAGCTGTGGGTCGAGCACCGTCCGGACGCCGAATGGGCGGCCGTGGCCGACTGGACGAGGGAATACGGTGACACCTGCGTTAGCCGGTTCCGGGCTCCGGCCGATGCGTCAACCCGAACACTCAGACGGGGAACTCCATGAACAATGCCGCCGCCGTGTACCCCGGGTCGTTCGACCCGCTGACGGTCGGACACGAGGACATCGTGCGCAGGAGCCTCGGGGTCGTGGACCGTCTGATCGTCGCCGTGGCGGAGACGGCCACTCAGGCCAAGTCGGGACTGTTCGAGATCGAGGAACGCGTCGATCTGATCCATGAAGTGTTTGCGGACGAACCCCGCATCGAGGCGACGTCCTTCTCCGGCCTGCTCGTGAATTTCGCGCGCTCGCGCAAGGCCCGGATCATCGTCCGCGGGCTGCGGGCCGTGAGCGACTTCGAATACGAGTTCCAGATGGCGCTCATGAACCGATCGCTCTGGCCCGAGGTCGAAGTGCTCTTCATGGCGCCCTCCACGCGCCACACGTTCCTGAGTTCGTCGCTCGTGCGCGAAGTCGGGCGTCTGGGCGGGGACGTGACGGACTTTGTGAGCCCGGTCGTGAAGGCCCGCATGGACCGCGCGTTCGGGCGCGACACATAGCACCCACGGACTGCCAGGTGGCGTCGCCGGGGCGGGCCGGTTTCATCGACCGGCTGAGGGCGCGGGCCGCCGCCCTGGAGCGGAGCATCGGCTTCCCCGAGGCGGAGGAGCCGCGCACCGCGCTGGCGATTCGCCGGCTGCGGGAGGAGGGGTGGGTACGCCCCGTGGAGATCCGGGCCGGCGCGGGCGGCCTCGAGAACGCCGCGCAACGCCTCGCTGCGGGGGAGCTGGACGGCGTCGTGGCCGGCGCCGTGCACGCGACGGCCGACGTCATCCGCGCCGGGCTGCGAGTCGTCGGCCTGGCTGATGGGGTGGAGACGGTCTCCGCCGCCTTCTACATGGTGTTTCCCGGTCCGGACGAGCGGGTGCTCACCCTTACGGACGCCGCGGTCGTCCCGTCGCCGACCCCGGCGCAGATGGCGGAAGCCGCTTCGGCGGCGTGCGACGCGCACCGGGCCATCGCGGGAGACGAACCGGTTGTCGCGTTTCTCTCGTACTCCACCCTCGGCTCGGCCGCGGGGCCGGCGGTCGGGCACGTGCGGGAGGCGCTGGCCATCTTCCGCCGCCGCCGACCCGACATCGCGGCGGACGGCGAACTGCAGGCCGATGCGGCGCTCGTTCCGGACGTCGCGGGGCTGAAGGCTCCCGGATCTCCGGTGGCCGGCCGTGCCAACCTGCTCGTCTTCCCCAGCCTCGACGCGGCGAACATCGCGTACAAGCTGCTCGAGCGGCTCGCCGGAGCGCGTGCCCTGGGGCCCGTCCTTCAGGGTCTGCGGCGACCGTTGAACGACCTCTCCCGCGGCGCGTCCGCCTCCGATATCGTGGATGTCGCCTGCATTACGGCCCTCATGTCACCCGGGAGCGAAGGATGACGTTTTCGATCGAAACGCTGGGAGCCAATACCGTTGTCGCCGTGGGCGGCCAGCTCACGATCAACAACCGCGGCGAGTTCAAGGAGCGTGTGCTCGCCCGCCTGGCGGGTGGGGACACCGACTTCGTGATCGACTTCACCGAGGCCGACTACATCGACTCCTCCGGTCTGGGGGTTCTGGTCAGTCTCTCCAAGCACATCCGCGACGCGGGAGGGCGCCTGACGCTGGCGGGGCTGAACGAGGATCTTCAGCGGCTCTTCGCCCTGACCAGGCTGGACTCGCTGTTCGAGATCGCCGAGTCCCGGGCAGCCGCGCTCGGCGAGTCCTGACCGGAGCCGCAGCTCCGGAATGAAGGACGGCGATCCGGCCCGCATCCTGGTCCTCTCCAGCAGGCCGGACATTCTCCAGGCCGTGGCGGACGCCGCCGCGGAGATTGATCCGCCTCCCGAAGTGCGAGGGCTCTTCGGGGGCCCTCTGACGGTGCTCCCGACGGATCTCATCCTGGTGGATGTCGCCGAGCCGCGCGCGACGATGCCGTATCTGCACCGCCGCTTCGGTGCCGCGTCGACGCTTGTGGCGCTCATCGATGGAGCGTGGGTCGACCGTCTGGGTTCGGCGCTGGCCGAAGACTGGACCGACTACCTCTTCTATCCCCTCAATGCGGCCGAACTCGGGTTCGTGTGGCAGAAACACACCTCGCCGGCGGAAGCGCCCGATCTGCACCTGGATGTCGACGAGTCGGGGCACATCCGCGTCGTGTTTCCGTCGCACGTGCGCTACCAGCGCGCCGTGGTGGAGAGGGTCGTCGTCGCGTGCCGGCACCTCGCCGACCTGGATCGCGAGACGGCGTTCAGACTCCGGGTCACGCTCGGTGAGGCCGTGGCCAACGCGATTCTCTACGGGAGCGGAGACCGTCCCGGTGCCGTCGTGCGGGTCTCGGCGAAGGCGGACGCGGAGGGCCTGCGCGTGAAGGTCTCCGACGAGGGGAGCGGATTCGACCCGGAAGCCGTGCCGGACCCCGCCTCGGCGGAGGGCATCGGCCGGCCCCGGGGACGCGGCCTCTTCCTGCTGAGGAAGCTCGCGGACGGCTTGGCGTTCAACGACATCGGCAACAGGGTCACGCTCTCGTTCCGGGGCGCGCCGGATCCGCTCGTGAGGATCGAACCGCTCCTGAGACGCTTCGCGGAGGTCACGGGTCTCAGATTCCGGCTCGACCGGCTGTTCGAGGACGGCTCGCAGGTCCTGTTCGACAGCTGGGAGAATGACGAGGAATCGAGCTCCCCGCCCGAGGTTCGGGAGACGTGGCCGCTGGGAGATGCGGGGCGGCTGCGCCTGGTCCACGAGTCGGCGAGCCGCGGCGATGCCGCCGCGACGCTGCTCGCGGGCTGGATCGGCGCCGTGGCCGAGGGCGAACAGTCACGGGAGCGACTCCTCGCGCGACGGTTGCGCCGGGAACGGGTCCTGGCCGAGCTGGAGATCGCCCGGGACCTGCAGCTGAAACTCCTTCCACCCCCCGAGGATTTCCGCGACCTCGGCCGGATCGCGGCCCGCTGCGACCCCGCGCTCTCCCTCGGTGGCGACTTCTACTACCTCGTCCGGCTCACCAACGGTTGCCTGGGGGTCATGCTTGGCGACGTGAGTTCGCACGGCCCCTCCGCCGCCCTCATCATGGCCCGCACGCTGAGTGCCGTGGTCCTGGCGACGGGAGTGGAGGCGGAACCCGCGGCCGTCCTCGACGCCATGCACGGGCAGCTCCGCGCGGCGCTCGACGCGACCGAGATGTATATGACGCTCTTCTACGGGGTCATCGATCCCGGCCGCGGGGAACTGCGCTACGCGAACGCGGGCCACCCGTACGCGTATCTGCTCGGACCGGACGGGATCCGCCGTCTCACCGCGCTCGATCCCCCGGTCGGCGTGGCGGCGGTCCGGTCCTACCGGCAGACGCAGGTATCGTCCGCGGGCGACACGCTGCTGGCGTTCACCGATGGCCTCGCCGAACTGAGCGATCCCCTCGAAACGCCGGATGCACGCGTGCGGAGACGCATCGACCGCGGGGACCTAGATCCCGACGTCCTCGTGGCGGCGCTCTTCGCGGACAGCGATGACGAGATGAGACTCGACGACCGGACGGCCGTCGCGGCTTCCCTGTGACCGCCGGGAAGACCGAACGCCCCCGGCCGAAGCGCGCACTCGGCCAGAACTTCCTGGTCGACCCGAACATCCAGCGCAAGATCGTACGCGAACTCGATCCGCAGCCCGCGGACGTCGTGCTCGAGGTCGGGCCGGGGCACGGAGAGCTGAGCCAGTACCTCGTCGGATGCTGCCGTCGCCTCGTCGTCATCGAGAAGGATCGCGATCTCGCCGCCGAGCTCCGCGAGCGCTGGGGGGACCGGCCGGACGCGGATGTGGTGGAAGGCGACGCGCTTCGCCTCCGACTACCGGACTTCGTGCGGGGCGCCGCCGCGGTGCGCGTGGTGTCGAACGTCCCCTACAACATCACATCGCCCCTCGTCTTCGCCTTTCTCGCACTCGAGCCGCCGGCCATCCGCATCGTGCTCACGGTGCAGCGAGAAGTGGCGGAGCGGATCGTCGCGCCGCCGGGCATCAAGGCGTATGGCGCGCTCTCCGTCGGGGTGCAGGCGCTGGCGGACGCGTCGCTGGCCTTCCGGGTGGGGCGCCAGGCGTTCCGCCCCGTCCCCGCGGTCGATTCGGCGGTGGTGCGCCTGGAACCGCGGCCGGACGCCGTCGAGGTGGACCGGGCCGCGCTCAGGACGCTGACGCGCGCGTGCTTCAACCGCCGCCGGAAGCAGCTGCAGAAGACGCTGCGCACGGCTCCGGAGCTGAGATTTGCGGGAGACGCGAAGGCGGTCCTAGCGCGACTCTCGATCGATCCCGCCGCGCGCCCGGAGATGCTGGATCCCCCCACTTTCGTGCGCCTGGCGGTGGCGCTTCAGGCGAGACGGAGCGGGGGCGCGTCGCGTTGAGTTGAGGGCGGGCCGGCCCTATCTTGGTTTGTGAAACCTTTCACAAGGGCGGGCATGAGCGGCAGAATTTCCGATTCGACGGTTCGGCGCCTCTCCCTGTATCTCCGCATGTTGCGCGACCTCGAGCGAGCCGGTGCGGAGTTCGTGTCCAGTTCTCAGCTTGCCGAACCCTCGGGGGCCACCTCGGCCCAGGTCCGAAAGGATCTGAGCCACTTCGGCTCATTCGGGAAACGCGGTCGAGGGTACTCGGTCGAGGGGCTGGTGCGGGCGCTGGAGGAGATCCTCGGGCTCTCGCGCAGCTGGAGGATCGCGCTGGTGGGTGTCGGCAAGATCGGGACCGCGCTGCTCGGGTACGGCGGGCTTGCGGCGCGCGGATTCGATGTCGTCGCGGCCTTCGATGTCGACGAGGCGAAGGTCGGGACAAGGGTCTACGGACTCAGGATTCGTCCCGTGACGGACCTCCGGCCGGTCGTCGCGGCGTGCGGGGCGGAGATCGGGGTCGTCGCGACCCCGACGGAGGTGGCCGCCGAGATCGCCGCGGCGCTGGGGCGCGCGGGCGTGGGCGCGATCCTCAACTTCGCGCCGATCGAACTCTCCGAAGTCAACGGCGTACCGATCCGGACGGTGGACATCGTGCTCGAACTCGAAGGCCTGAGCTACCTGATGTCCGAGGTGGGTCGGCGCACCGGGAGTGGTGCGTGACGGGCGTGCACTTCGCGCCCGACGGAGTGTTGGTGCGCAGGGCGCTGCGGCGGCTCGAAGACGGTCCGCGCTCGTCCGTGGAGCTCGCGGCCGAGGTGCTTGGAATGCACGGGTGCCCGCCGACCATGGCCCGCCGCCTCGTCGCGCAGCTGCTCGACGGGATTCCCGAGGTGGCTCCTGACGGGGCGGGCGGCGACGCCTGGCGTCTGACCGGGGGAGCGCGGCGGATCGCGAAGCCGACTGCCAGGCGGCTGCACGACCTCCGATACGCGGTCGTGGATGTCGAGACGAACGGCGGGGTCGCGGAGGGGAGCGGCCGGGTGGTCGAGATTGCGATCGTGGAAGTGGATCGTGGCGCCATCGGGGGCTGCTATTCGACGCTCGTGGATGCCGGCGTGGCGATTCCTCCGTGGATCACGCGCCTCACCGGCATCCGCACGGAGATGACGCGCGGAGCACCGAGTTTCTCGCAGATTTGCGATCGGGTGCGCGGGCACCTCCGCGGCCGGGTTTTCGTCGCGCATAACGCGGCGTACGATTGGGGCTTCCTGCGTGCCGAGATGCGGCGGGCGGGGGCCGGCCTCCCGCGCGGACCTCGCCTGTGTACGGTGCACATGGCGCGCCGACTGCTACCGGGGCTCGAGCGCCGAGGTCTGGATTCGGTCGCCCACTACTACGGGATCGAGATCCGCGAACGTCACCGCGCGCGGGGCGACGCGGTCGCGACGGCCCGTGTCCTCCTTCGCATGCTCGCGGATGCGGAGCGGCGGGGCTGGACGACGTGGCCTGCGCTCCGAAAAGCCCTCGGGCCGGTTCCCCGGCGCGGGCGCAGGCGACAGGGCCGGCATTCCGAACGGCACGAACACGCGAACGACGGCACCAGCGATGGAACATGAGCGATAGCGACAGAATTCCGGTCATCGTCTCCGCCGCACGGCTCCCTGCGGGCCGCTTCATGGGCGGACTCTCCTCCCTCGCGGCTCCGGACCTCGGCGGTCTCGCGATCTCGGCGGCGGTCGACCGCGCCGGGGTCGACCCGGACGAGATCGACGACGTGATCATGGGGAATGTCGTGCAGGCGGGGGTCGGGCAGGCGCCCGCCCGCCAGGCGGCGATCCGCGGCGGGGTGCCCGTGACGGTTCCGGCGGTGACCGTGAACAAGGTCTGCGGCTCCGGCCTGAAGGCCGTGATGCTGGCGGCCCAGGCGATAAAGGCCGGTGACGCCCGGGTCGTGGTGGCGGGCGGGATGGAGTCGATGTCGAACGCCCCCTATCTCCTCCGCGGACACCGGGAGGGCGTGAAGTTCGGGGACCGATCGCTCGTCGATGGCCTCATACACGACGGTCTGTGGTGCGCCTTCGGTACCTGCCACATGGGCGGCCACGCCGAGTACACGGCCTACAAGGCGGGCGTGAGCCGCGAGGACCAGGACGCGTACGCGCTCGGCAGCCATGAGAAGGCGATCCGTGCGATCGACGCCGGGGAATTCGCCGAGGAAGTCGTCCCCGTCCATATCGAAACCCGCAAGGGAACCGTGACCATCGAGACGGACGAGCCTCCGCGGCGCGGCACGTCGCTCGAAGCGCTCGCAAGGCTCAGGCCCGCCTTCGCGGGCGACGCGCCCCCGGAGGTGACCGATCCCAGCGTGACGGCCGGAAACGCGCCCGGCCTCAACGACGGCGGCGCGGCCACGGTCGTCGCGTCGGAAGCGTACGCCGAGGCGCACGGCCTTCCGATCCTTGCGCGGATCCGCGCCTATTCCGTGGGTGCGACGGCGCCCCGCGATCTCTTCTTCGCGCCGGTCGCCGCCGTGCGGAAGCTCATGACGCTCGACGGGACGGTCGTCGCCGACTACGGGCTCGTGGAGATGAACGAGGCGTTCGCCGTCCAGTGTCTCGCGGATGCACGCGAACTGGGGCTGGATCTCGATCGCGTCAACATCCGCGGCGGGGCGATCGCGCTCGGCCATCCGATCGGGGCCTCCGGTGCGAAGATCCTCACGACGCTCCTCCATGCCATGCGGGACCGCGACGTCGAGCAGGGAATGGCCACCCTGTGTCTGGGCGGGGGGAACGCCGTCGCGCTGAGCGTGGAGCGCCGGTGAACGTGAAGCCCGAAGGTTGGGCCTGGGCCGGTAGGCTGGCGGCGTTCGCCGGTCTCTTCATCGCCTTCGGGCTCGTGTTCGGATTCGTGACCGCGAGCATCGCCGGCCTTCCGGGTGCCGAGGCGACGGTTACCCTCGACTGGCGGAGCGTCACGCCCGTGCTGCTCGCGGCGTGTGCGGCCACCTGGCTGCTGGCTGCCGGCGTCGACAGGCGCCCGCTATCCGCCCTCGGCCTGAGGGGCGGGTCTCCCGGCCTGGCGGAACTCGGTTCCGGCGTGCTGGCGGGAATCGCGATCATCGGCGCCGCTATTCTCGCCCTGGCCGCACCGGGCTGGGTCTCGTGGTCCGCGTCCTCCGCACCGGTCCTCGAGGGGGTGAAGGTCTCGGGTCTCCTGCTGGTGGCTGCGTTCACGGAGGAACTCCTCTTTCGGGGGTATCCGTTCCGTGTCCTTCAGGTCCGGTTCGGGCCTGTTCCGGCCGTGGTCGCGACCTCCGTGGCCTTCGGTCTCATGCACGGCGCCAACCCGGGAGTGACGCCGCTGGCGCTGGTCAACCTGGCTCTCGCCGGTGTGCTGCTCGGCGTGGCGTACTGGCGTTCGGGCAGCCTGTGGTTCGTCACGGGCCTCCACTTCGGCTGGAACTGGGTGATGGCGGCGAGCGGCCTGCCCGTGAGCGGGCTCGACGTGTCGATCTCCGGCCTCGAAGCCGCCGTCACGGGGCCGGTGCTTTGGACGGGCGGCGCCTTCGGGCCCGAGGGTGCGCTGATCATCACGTTCGTGACCGCCCTGGGAACTTTCTGGTTGTGGCGGGTCGCGGGTGCGCGGCGCCGGTCCGGTTCCCGGTGGTCGACGACGGGAAGCCTCGGCGACGATGATGGGAGCCTCGATGCGGGCGAGTGACGTCTCGCGGGTCGGCGTCGTCGGCGCGGGTACGATGGGGAGCGGCATCGCCCACGTCTTCGCCCTCGTCGGCATCGACGTACGCCTCGTCGACGTGGATCCCGAAGCGCTCGGCCGCGCGCGCGCCTCCATCGAGCGAAATCTTGCACGCCAGGCCCGCCGGGACCGGATCTCCGCCGAAGAGGCCGGGGCGGCGCTCGAGCGGATCGCGACGGAGCGGTCGCTGGCGGCGCTCGCCGACGAGGAGGTCGTCGTCGAGGCCGCCAGCGAAGATCCGACGCTCAAGTTCCGTCTCTTCGAGGAGTTGTCCGCCGTCGTGAGTCCGGAAACGCTCCTGGCGTCGAACACGAGTTCGATCTCGATCACCCGCATCGCCTCGCACGCCGCGCACCCGGGGCGCGTGATCGGGATGCACTTCATGAACCCGGTGCCCGTCATGCGCCTGGTCGAAGTGATCCGGGGGCTCGAGACCTCCGACGACACGGCCGACCTTACCCTCGGCCTCTGCGCGCGGCTCTCGAAGACGGCGGTCCTGGCGAACGACTATCCCGGCTTCGTCGCCAACCGGATTCTGATGCCGATGATCAACGAAGCCGTGTATTGCCTCATGGAGGGAGTGGCGGAGGCCGAGGCGGTGGACACCGTGATGAAGCTGGGCATGAACCATCCCATGGGACCGCTTGCGCTCGCGGACCTCATCGGGCTGGACACCTGCCTCGCCATCATGCGCGTCCTGCACGCCGAACTCGGCGACTCCAAGTACCGTCCCTGTCCGCTGCTCGCGAAGTACGTCGCCGCCGGAAGGTTGGGCCGCAAGACCGGCCGCGGCTTCTACGACTACGCCGCGGGATGATCACCACCCGCCGCTCCTGGTCTGCCCTCGAACTCTCGTCCGAGGCGGAACAAATTCTCACGCTCGCGCGCCAGTTCGCCGAAGAGCGGTTGCAGCCCACGGCGGAAGCGCGGGACGCGAACGAGGACCGCTTCGATGCGGAGGTCCACCGTGAACTGGGCGAGCTCGGCTTCCTCGCCATGCGGGTGCCGGAGCGGTACGAAGGTCTCGGGCTCGACCTCGTCACGTACCTCTACGTGCTGGAGGAACTCGCCTGGGGAGATGCGGGGGTCGCGGTCTCCGTCAGCATCCACAATTCGCTCCCGGTTTCGATCCTCCTTCGCCGCGGAAGCGAAGCACAGCGGGAAGAGTGGCTCCCCAGGATGGCCAGCGGAGCAGTACTCGGCGCCTTTTCTCTCTCCGAAGCCGGCGCCGGCACCGACGCGGCGGCGCTGCGCACGCAGGCCACGCCCGCGGAAGGCGGCTGGATTCTCAACGGCGAGAAGATGTGGGTGACGAACGGCGCTTCCGCGGATGTCGTGCTGACCTTCGCCCGGACGGATACGGCGGGGGACCGGCGTGGATCGCGCGGCATCGGCGCCTTCCTCCTGCCGCGCGGCACGGAGGGATTGTCGGCCGGCAGGAAAGAGAGGAAGATGGGTCAGCGAGGTTCGGAGACCGTCGCTTTGTCTCTGAAGGATGTGTTTTTGCCGCAAGAACTTATGGTCGGCGATGTAAACCGGGGCTTCAGCTATGCGCTCGAAGGTCTGGAGGCGGGCCGGCTCGGGATTGCGGCCCAGGCCCTCGGCATCGCCTCGGCCGCCGTGGACGCCGCGTTCGAATACGCGGATACGCGGCGCCAGTTCGGGAGTTCGCTGCGGGAGTTTCAGGGGATGGAATTCAAGCTCGGCGACATGGTGACCCGCCTCGAGGCCGCGCGGGGATTGCTCGAACGTGCGGCCGCCGCGCACACCCTGGGGGACCCGCGGGCGCGCCGCCTCTCCAGCGTGGCCAAATTGTTCGCGAGCGAGACCGCGATGACGAACGCCCGTGAGGCGGTTCAGGTGTTCGGGGGCTACGGGTACTCGCGGGAATATCCCGTGGAACGTCTGTTCCGGGACGCGAAGGTCACCGAGATCTACGAGGGAGCCAACGAAATGCACCGCAGCCTGATCGCGCGGCAACTCTACAGAGAGAGGGGATACGTGTGAGAGCGAAGGCGGAACCTGGAGCCAGCGGCGCCCTGGACCCGCGCCCGCTCCGCGAGATGGATCCCGAGGTGGCGGCCTCGATCGACCGGGAGCTCGAGAGACAGCGAACGGGTCTCGAGCTGATCGCGAGCGAGAACTTCGTCTCCAGGGGGGTCCTCGAGGCGACCGGCTGCGTGATGACGAACAAGTACGCGGAAGGCTATCCGGGCCGCCGCTACTACGGCGGCTGCGAGTTCGTGGATGAGGTCGAGAACCTCGCCCGCGATCGCGCGCGCCGGCTGTTCGGGGCGGACCACAGCAATGTGCAGGCGCACAGCGGTTCCGGCGCGAACATGACCGCGCTCCAGGCGCTTACCGCACCGGGAGCGACGCTCCTCGGGATGGACCTCTCGCACGGGGGGCACCTGACGCACGGTTCGCAGGTCAACTTCTCGGGTCTCTGGTACCGGGTCGTTCCCTACGGAGTGCGAGCCTCGGACCGGACGATCGACTACGACGCGCTCCGGACGACGGCGCTGGAGGTGCGTCCCGCCGTCATCATCGCGGGGGCCAGCGCCTATCCGCGACGGATCGATTTCGAGCGTTTCGCGGAGATCGCCGAGGAATGCGGCGCCCGCGTTCTCGTGGACATGGCGCACATCGCGGGCCTCGTGGCGACCGGGCACCACCCATCCCCGGTGCCGCACGCGGACGTGGTGACGACGACGACGCACAAGACGCTGCGCGGGCCGCGGGGAGGGCTCATCCTCTGCCGCGAGGAGCATGCGAAGGCGGTCGACAAGGCGGTGTTTCCCGGACTCCAGGGCGGTCCCCTGATGCATGTGATCGCCGCGAAGGCGGTCGCGCTCGGGGAGGCCCTGCGCCCCGAGTTCGGCGAGTACTCGGGTCTCGTCCTGCGGAACGCCCGCGCGCTTGGAAGGCGACTCGCCGAACACGGCTATGATCTCGTGGCCGGAGGGACGGATACTCATCTTCTCCTCGTGGACCTCCGCACGACGGATCTCACGGGCAAGGATGCGGAGGCTCTCCTGGGTCGGGCGGGCATCACCGTCAACAAGAACACCGTGCCGTTCGAGACCCGTTCGCCCTTCGTGGCGTCCGGCATCAGGATCGGGACGGCGGCGGTGTCGACCCGCACCATGGGCGAGAACGAAATGGGGAGAATCGCCGACCTCATGGACCGTGCCCTGCGCTCGGAGGGCGACGATGCGACCCTTTCGGCGGTCGAAGCCGAGGTCCGGGCGTTGTGCGAGGATTTCCCGCTCTATCCGGAGAATGACGGCGTTCCCCGGGAGGTCGTAGCTTGACGCCAACTTTTTCTCCCGTCTAACTTTGCCGTTCATGTCCTCGCGGGCGGTGCGCATTACGGCCGGGAAAGGGGCCTGGGACGAGGTGAGACGACGTGGACACAGCGGGCGTTCTGACGGGCATCAGGAAGGGCAACCCCAGGTATACGGAAGCCGCATACCTGT
>VXMQ01000216.1 GCA_009841015.1 Candidatus Palauibacter denitrificans
GCGGACACATTGCGTGCTCCGAAAAGCGGACATATCATTTGCTCTCGACAGTCGCGGCCCAGCCGGAACGTGGGCCTTCCGGGGCAGGTCCTTGAGCGCGATTCTGGGCGCGCCGGGCCGTCCGGCGTTGGGGATCTTGCCGTCGCGGACGAGCCGTCCGAGGTGGTCGGCTGAGTATCCGCTCTCGCGGGACGCCTCGACGAGCGAGTAGGTGGTCTCGTCGCGCTCGACGAGGGTCGCTTCGAGGTCGTCGGCGCAGCGCTCAATTGCGGTGGCCGGCGTCTCGGCACCGTAGCGGCGAAGCGACTTGGCCCGCCTGCGCCAGTTCGCGGGCAGGCCCTCGACGGTGGGCGGGTCCTTCCCGCGGCGCTTCACTCCCAGTCCCCCTCGGCGTCCCTGCGGAGCGCGTCTGTGAGGTCCTGGTCTCCTTCGCCGCGCCGGACGGACCGCTCGGCGAGATCGACGCGCCGTCCGAGGTCTGCGAGCCCCGTGGCGCGGGCGACGCCGTAGATGGCGGCCGCGACGGTCACGACGGCGAACGCCGCGTGCAGCCCGACAGGAACGCCGTGCCGGGCGAGGATGGGCGCCCAGTGGGGCGCGAGGTATTCTAGGTGTGCGCCGCCGAGGAGGAACGTCGATCCGGCGAGCGTGGCGGTGAGTCCCGCGCTGATCTTCCAGGGTTGCATGGGCGGGTCCTTCGCTTCGGGTCAGAGTTCGACCGAGGCGGGGTCGCGGTCGCCCGCCCGCCCGAGCCAGGAGCCGTCGTCGCCGGAGCCCAGGCCGAGCTTCTGGAGCATGCCGGCGGCGGCGGGTCCGCTGGCGTGCATGGCGAACCCGGCGGCGGCTTTCGCCTTGATCGTCTCCTGGCTGTAGTTGCCGGACGCGACCTCGATGTTGACGCGTCCGGTGCGCCCCTCGGCGTCCTCGTACTCGATCTGCGCGTCGGGGTGGAGCACCCGTCCCTCGTCGTCGACGGGGAGCCCGAGTTCGCCGGCGACGCGGTGCCGCTCGGCGGCGGCGGCCCGCTTGCCCCTCCTCCTCCGCTCCGACTCGCTCGCCCGCGCGACGGCGGCCTTGAGTTCGGCGTCGAGCCGGACGCGCCGCACGGTGGCGCCCTGCTCGCGCAGGCGCTCCCGTTCCCTGGCGCAGGCGCGGTAGACGGCAGTGTCGTGGCCGGCCTGCGCGTCCCGGATCCGGGGGATCTCGATCCGCTGCCCCCGGCCCATCCCCCGCTCGGCGGCGTGCTCCCTGGCCTTGCCCACGCCCAGCGGCGTGAGGGTCAGCACCTTGAACGGATTGCCGTTCGGCCCGGTGATCGTGGTCTCCTGGACGAGTCCGTCGTCGATCCAGCCGTTGACGGCCCGCTTCGTGGTGTATGGGTGGCCGCCGAAGCGGATCTCGGCGAGGTCCCGGTAGGAGACCGCGCCGTGGACGCCGATGTCGGTGAGGCCGCGCGCGCAGCGTTCGCGGAAGGAGATGGTGGACCCGCGCTCCCGCTCGGCGGCGTATTCTCGGCGGTGGCCGTCCCGCATCCGGTGGGGATAGCGGCTGGGTGGCGCGGCGGGGCGCGGGTCCGATTCGACCGGGCGGTCGAACATCTGCCTGCCTCTCAACGGTCCTTCAGCGGCTCGGCCCGGCGCTCCGCGCGGGCGTTGGGAGCTGCGGCACGGGCACCTGGATCCGCTGGGGTCCCTGGGGTGCGGGCACGCGGGTTGCGGCCGCGGCCATGGGTTCCCGCGTGACGCCGGCACCCTCCCGCGATGTCGCGCGCTCGATGTGCCGGACGAGCACGAAGTCCGAGATCCTCTGCGCGTCGGCCGCCGCCCGCCGGATCTCGCGCGGGTCCTCCTCAAGCGCCTGGATCCAGCCCTCGACGTATGCGGCGCCCCGGCTCGGGTCGTGCCCGACGCCGACGCGCTCGCCGGTCATCATGGCGCTGATCTCGGCCCTGAGCTCCTCCCGCGCGTAGTCGGGGGACCCGAACCCGCTCTTGATCCCCTGGGCAAGCGTGTCGCGGTTCATCCGTTCGGGGTGGCCGGTGCTGTGGCCGACCTCGTGGAGCGCGGTCTGGTAGTAGTGGTTCGCGGAGGGAAACTGCCCGCGCTCGGGCAGGACGATCTCGTCGCGCTTCATGTGGTAGTAGGCGCGGTCGCCCGCGACGTGGCGGATCGGAACCCCCGCGTCCTCCATGACCTTCTCGGCCTCCTGGTGGGCCTTCCAGAGCGGCTCCGGCGTGGGGTTGGCCCGCTCGGGCAGCCCGTCGGCCTGCTCGGCGTTGAACACCGTGTACTGGCGCACGAACGGGACTTCAAGCTTCTCGTAGCGGTAGACGCGCTGGCCCTCGCTGTCCCTCCGGGGCCGTCCCTGCGCGTCGGTGACGGCGATCCGCTTCCTGTCCTGGAAGGAGAGGATGCGCGTGCCGCGCTCGCCCCTCCTGACCTGTCCGCCGCGCGCCTGGATCTGGCGGTAGGTGCCCCAGCGCACGTCGCCGTAGCCCTGCTCCTGCTGCACGGAGGCCAGGTGCAGGCTGTTGCCGCCCCGGTAGGAGCGGTCGGTGTCGACGTTCATGGGCATCACGCGCTCGCCCGGCGCCCACGGCTTCTGCCAGGGCGCGGTGCCCTTCCTGATCTGCTCGATGATCGCGTCGGCGAACTTGCGGTGGTATTCGTCGTGGTTCATCCGTCCACCTCCTCCTCGCTGGCCCCGTGCGGATCGCCCCAGGCGGCCGCGATCTCGTCCTCGGTCCCCACGTCCTCGGGGAAGAGGCCGTACTGCTCGGCCATGTAGGCCGGGACTTCGAGCGTGTCGCCCGCGTCGCGCGCGAGTTCCAGGTCGAAGTCCTCGAACGTCTCGATGGGGATGAACGTCTCTTGGCTCGTCATGTCGTCACCTCCTTGTCGTGGGTGCGTGTGGGTTCTTCTTTGCGGTTGCGTCCCCGGCCCGCCCCGGACGGGGGCGCGGTGATCCAGTGGCCGGTGGCCGCGTCGTAGCCGCCGACCTCAAGCGCGTCCTCGACGAACCGCCGACCGCCCTGGCGCGCCACGTGCAGGACGAGCGCGATCCCGTCGACGACGCCCCGGCACGTCACCTCCCAGGGCAGCGCGTCGCCGGCCTGCATGGCGCAGCTCGCGAGCCGCGAGAGCGCGGAGCGCGCGTTGTTCGCGTGGATCGTGGTCAGCGACCCGCCGTGTCCGGTGTTGAGGGCCTGCAGCAGGTCGGCGGCCTCGCCCCCCCGGACCTCGCCGACGACGATGTGGTCGGGCCGGTGGCGGAGCGCGTGCCGCACCAGGTCGCGGATCTCGACGGGCGTCTCGGTGAGCGTGGCGCCGGCCTCGAACCGGAGGCAGTTCGCCCGGTCGATCCTCAGTTCGAGCGTGTCCTCGATCGCGACGATGCGCTCGTCCTCGGGCAGCAGTTCGATCAGCGCGTTGAGCAGCGTGGTCTTGCCCGATCCCGTGCCGCCGGAGACGAGGACGTTGCGGCGGCCGAGGAGCGTGGTCCGGGCGGCGTCGAGGATGTCCTCGGGCAGCGAGCCCAGGCGCACGAGGTCTTCGGCCGAGAACGCGCGGCCGCCGAAGCGCCGGATGGTGATGGCGACCTCGGGAGAAGCGGGCGGGGTGCAGATCGCGACCCGCGAGCCGTCCTCCAGGCGCGCGTCCAGGATCGGCCGCGCGGCGGGATCGAGCCCGAGCGGACGGGCGATGTGGATGGCGGCGCGGTGGAGCCAGGCGGCGGTGAGTTTGGGTGCCTCATGGGGCTCCAGCCTCCCCGCCCGCTCGACCCAGACGTTCCCGGGTCCGTTGATCATGATCTCGGAGACGGACGCGTCTTCGAGCAGACCCTCCAGACCCGGCAGGAACGGGGTCAGGTGGCCGACGCCGCTCGCGCGCTTCATATCCGGCCCTCCTCGCGGAGCCGCCAGTAGCCCACGTCCCTGGGCAGGTAGTGGGGCTTGAGGTAGACCCGTCGGGCTGGGAGCGACTTCACGCCGTCGTAAGGCAGGCAGATCGCCTGGTAGTTGGCGAGCAGCCCGAACTGGCGCGGCGTAAACACGGGCTCCCGCTGTCGCCGGAACGACTTGCTCGCGCCGATCGTCCCCTGCCCGCCTCCGGCTCGGCCGGAGAGCAGCGAGAACTCGGGCCTGTTCGTGGTCTCGGAGAACGTGTAGGAGGGCTGCGTCTTCATGACGGAGCCGCACATGTCGGACGCGATCTTGGCCGAGGCGTCG
>VXMQ01000159.1 GCA_009841015.1 Candidatus Palauibacter denitrificans
GCGGGTTGCGACTTGACGGGTCTGCGATAGGTTACGAATCCGTGTTGAAACCGGGATCGGGTCAGCGTTTTCTGCGCCGACGTTCGCCCTGTCCTCGCCGAATTCTCGTCCCGCGACTGGTAACAAGGAGACCTCGATGCGACTGAGCCACCGATTCTCTCCCATTCTTCTCGTTGCGCTTCTGGCGACGGCGTGCAGCGGCAACCCGGAACCGGAGCCGGTTCCCCCGCCGCCCCCACCGCCTCCGCCCCCGGCCGTGGATAACAGCGCGGAGCTCGAGGCCGCTGCGGCCCGACTCTGCGATCAGGCGATGGCGGCCATGGAGGCAGGCGACTTCACGACCGCGCGCGAGTTGCTTGAGCGGGCCGTAAGCGACTATCCCGGCACGACGTGCGCGGAGTCCGCTCCCGCGGACATCGAGCGCGCGATGGACGGCGAGGCGATCGTCGCGCGGATTCACTTCGACTACAACGAATCCGCCATCACCGATGCCGCTGCCGCGATTCTGCAAGACAAGGCCGACGCGCTGCGGGACCGGTCCGGCATCCGCCTCCGGGTCGAGGGCCATTGCGATGAGAGGGGCTCCCTCGAGTACAACCAGGCGCTCGGCCTGCGACGGGCCCAGGCCGCGGTCGACTATCTCTCCAGCCTCGGGCTGGACGCCGACCGCTTCGATGTCGTGACGTTCGGGGAGGAGATGCCGCTGGCCCGCGGGAGCAACGAGTCGGCGTGGCGGCAGAATCGCCGCGGCGAGTTCGTCATCACGGACGGAGACATCTAGATGAAGCATGCGGCGGTCGCCGTGCTGTTGGGCGTTGCGGCCGCCGCCTGCGCGTCCAGGGGCGATGTCGAGATGATGGGCGACTCCCTGCGGGAGGACATCGCAGGTCTCGCCGAGGGACAGCGCCGGCTGGCCGAGGCGGTGCAGGCGGACCTCGAATCGATCGAGAGTTCGAGCCAGCGCCGCGAGACGACGGAGCGGGGCGAACTCACTCGGCTCATCGGTCGGATCGAGGATCTCTTCGAGCAGATCATCGAGATGTCCGCGCAGAACAACCAGTTGCTCAACGACATCTACGAGAATCAGCGCCGCCTGGGCTCCCCCTCCCCGATGGGCTTCCCCGGCCCGGCCGACGCGGGCCCGCCCACCGCGGGTCCGCCCGCCACGGAATCGAACCCCGGTGCCGGTTCCGGGTCCGATGAGGCGTCCCAGTTCTACGCGTTGGCGCTCGACATGTACCAGCGCGGCAACCTCGAGACCGCGCGCAACGCCTTCCGCGATTTCCTCGCCGTCTACGACGGCCACGAGTTCGCGCCCGACGCCCAGTACTGGGTGGCGCGCACCTACGAGGACGCGGACGACCCCGGCGGCGCCCTCGAGGAGTACCGCCGGCTGACGGAGCTCTATCCGGATTCGAGCCGGGCTCCCGCGGCGCTCTTTCGCCGGGCGATGATCGAGGCGGGACGGGGCAACACGGCGGTGGCGAGGCGGTTGTTCGCCCAGATCGAGAGCGGCTATCCGAACAGCCCCGAGGCGCCGGAGGCACGCCGGGAACGCGAGAAACTGGGCGGCGAGTGACGCCAGCCGTCCGGTGACCGCAGGCGACCGTGCAGTGTCCCGGCTGTAACCATCTGGAGGCGCGGGTCGTCGACTCCCGCACGAGTCGCGGCGGCCGGGCCATCCGCCGCCGCCGCGAGTGCCTCTCCTGCGGCGAACGCTTCACGACCTACGAACAGGTCGAGGCAGAGCCTCTGCTCGTCATGAAGAGGGACGGCGGCTCGGAGACCTACGATCGCGGGAAGCTCCTCGAGTCCATCCGCGTGGCCTGCGCGAAGCGACCCGTATCGAACCGCGACATCGAGTCTCTCGTGGATGGAATCGAGGAACGGCTGGCGTCCGCGGACCAGCGGGACGTCGCGAGCCTGCTGCTGGGAGAACTCGTCATGGAAGGGCTCCGCGCCCTGGACCAGGTTGCGTACGTGCGCTTCGCCAGCGTGTATCGGAACTTTCAGGACACGACGGAGTTCACGGAGGAAGTGCGGGAACTGCGGGAACTGCTGCGACGTGCCGGGCACAGTGCGGCCGGGCAGGTCGATCTGTTCTCACCAGGAGGGGACCAGGGCCGATGAGGCTGCGGCGACAGACCCAGGGTGCGACCGATCAGGCGGAGATGCCCTTCCTGGATCACCTCGATGAGCTTCGCTCTCGTCTGATCCGGGCGCTCCTGGCGCTCATCGTCGGCATGGTCATCGGGCTCGTGGCCGTGACGCAGTGGGACGTGCTCGGCATCGTCCAGCGGCCGATCGCGGACCTCCTCCCGGGCGAGGCTCTCAACTACTCCAGCGTGACGACTCCGTTCATCACCATCCTCAAGCTCGGCTTTATCGTGGGCCTCATCGCGGCCTTCCCCTATCTCGCCTGGCAGGCCTGGGGCTTCCTCTCGCCGGCGCTGTACGAGAGCGAGCGCAGGTTCGCCGTTCCGGCGATCGCCTCCGGAACCATCCTCTTCATCGCCGGCATCTCGATGGCGTATTTCCTGGTGCTGCCGCTCGGGCTCAGGATCCTGCTCAATTTCTTCACCTTCGATGAGCTCAACCCCGTCATCATGATCAACGAGTACCTGACCTTCGCCGTCCGGTTGATCCTGGCGTTCGGGCTCATCTTCGAGTTGCCGGTGGTACTCGTCTTCCTTTCGCTGGTCGGGATCGTGACGCCCGAGGGGCTCGCGAAGTACCGGCGTCACGCGATCGTCGTCATGGCCGTGGTCTCGGCGTTCCTCACGCCCGCCGACCCCTACACGATGCTCGCGATGATGCTGCCGATGATGTTTCTCTACGAGCTTTCGGTGATCATGACCCGGGTGCTTCGACGGCGTCGCCAGGAGACGGAGCGGGCCTCGGAGGAAGGAAGCTCCGCCTGAGGCTTCGCACGCTCCTGGCGCTGGCGGCCCTGCTCGGCGGCCTCGGCGCAACCGAAACCGCTCGCGCCGCGCCCACGGGTGTCCGTCCCCTTCAGTTCACCGCCCGGGCGGATACCGACACCGTCGTGGTCGCGGGGCGCGACACGCTGCCTCAGGACTCCGTGTCCCGGGACTCTACCGCGCGGGATACGCTGGATCTCCCCGGGGCCGTCCCGGCCGGGGCGGGCGACTCCGCTGCGGCGGGCGACTCCGTCGCGGTACCAGGCTCCCTTGCGGTCGGCGGCCCGGTTGCGGTCGGCGATTCGGCGCAGGCGGATACCGTCGACACGGGTCCGGCGGACCCCCCCTTCCCGCAACAGGACGACATCTTCGGACAGCTCCTGGGAGAGCCGGGCTATCAGGCCGTACGCTACCAGGGGCGGGGGGTCGAACTGGATGTCGACCGGCAGCGCGTACAACTCAACCGGGAAGCGCAGGTGATGTACGAGCAGTCCACGATCGATGCCGACACGATCACGTACGAGGCGGGTCTGCAGTTCGTGCGGGGCTGCGGCAACATCTCGCTCGTCGGGGAAGGGGAGAACGTCGTCTCCGACGAGTGTCTCTACTACGACGTGTCGTCCACCACGGGAACGATCGTGGATGGGCGGACCTCGTTCGCGCAGATGGGAGCCGACTGGTTCATCCGCGGAGACCTGACGCCGCGCGGCTCCGCCACCGCCTTCGTCGAGATGGGGAACTTCACCTCGTGCGACCTCGATGAACCGCACTACTACTTCCGCGCCGGGCAGATCAAGGTCGTCTCCGACGACATCGTCGTGGCGTGGCCCGTCACCCTCTACATCCAGAACGTGCCCGTCGCGTGGCTCCCCTTCTTCGCGCAGGACATTCGCGACGAGCGGCGAAGCGGCTTTCTGCCGCCCCGTTTCGGGTTCAACGACGTCGTTGCGTCCTCGAGCAACGCCCGGCGGAGCATCACCGACTTCGGGTACTACTTTGCGTTCAACGATTTCATGGATGCGCAGGCGACGGCCGACTGGTTCAGCGGCCGGTTCACGCGCCTCAACGGGGCCGTCCGATACCGCTCAATCAAGAAGTTCTTCCGCGGCAACGTCATCGCGAGCTACAGCTTCGGGAACGAGAAAACGCTGCAGTTCCAAATGCGGCACAATCACGAGCTGACCCCCGTCACGGACGTGCGGGTCAACGCCAACTTCATCTCGAACACCACCGTCTTCGAGCGTCAGACCTTCGACCCAACGGTCCAGACGCAACGAATCGCGTCGGATGTCGGTATCCAGCACCGGTTCCCCTTCGCTTCCGTCAACCTGAGCGGCAGCCGGCGCCAGGATCTGGGGGCGCAGAAGGGGCGGACGGACCTCACGCTGCCCAAGCTTCAGATGACCTTCTCCCCCCTGACCCTCTTCCGCGCGCCCCGCAACCGCAGCGGGCCGTTCAACAACATCGTCGTCAACGGAGCCTTTTCCGCGTCGCGCCTTGACCGGACGCAGGAAGAGAGCGACGGCAGGAGAACCGAAACTGCGTCCGCGAACAGCGCCATCCGGATCGGCTCGTTCGGAGTCAGCGGGCGGACGAACTTCAACCGGAACGCTGTACTTCCGTTCCAGCCGATGCCCGGTGCCGACACGACGGCGTCCGCGGCGTCCGGGAGCGTTGCGAAGCTGGACTACGGAGCGCAGGCGGAATACCAGATCGACCTCGTGGGGAGTACGACGCTTCGTCCCACGCTCAGCGTGGACGCAAGCCGGTTTCAGTCGGACGACACGAACCGGGAGTTCATCGCGGCGCCGACGCGCCTCCGCTTCGGAGCCGCGGTGTCCACCGATCTCTACGGGTTCTTTCCCGGCGTCGGCCCGTTCGAGCGGATTCGCCACAAGGTCTCTCCCCGCTTTCACTACGACTATTCGCCGGCCGTGGAGGCCTCCGATGCCCTGCTTTCGATTCCTGGGTTCCCGGTGTCGAACTCCAAGGAGGAGAACCGGCTTCGCCTCACGCTGAACCAGACCTTCGAAGCCAAGCTGCGCGAGGAGGTCGAACTCGATCCCGAGGCGGAAGCGTTGCTGGAAGGCCGCTCCCTCGAAGCGGACTCGACGGGTCAGGAGCCCGGCGCGGCCACGCCCGAGGCGGATTCGCTCGCGGCGGCGGGCGATTCGGCCGGGGTCGAGACATCGGACGCCGAAGCGACCGAGGGGGATCCGGCCGAAGCGGGCCGGGGGCTGACGGAGGCCGGGCAGGAGGCGGCACCCGGCGCCGGACGGGACACGGGGGACCCCGATGCGCCGCGCCGCGCGCAGCCCCGCCGTAACGTCGTCCTCCTGGGGATCAACTCGAGTCCGCTCACCTTCGACTGGTCCCGCGAGAATGAATCGCCGCTGACGACGGACCGCTGGTCGCACCGCATCAACTCGGACCTGCTGAGGGGACTGTCCCTGAACATGTCTCTCGACCTGTTTGAGGGCACCGGCGAGAACCGGGCCTTCGCCCCCATCCTGTCGAGTCTGACCGGCAGCTTCACGTTCAGCTCCGCCAGCGGCCTCGGCGGGTTGCTCGGGCTGGGCGGCGGTGGCGGAGGGGGTGGGGCCGATCCCCAGAGCCGCCTGCGGAATGCGGCCGACTCCCGATACCGGCTGCAGAGTTTCGACGAGAATCCGGATCCGGGGGACCCCGGCCTGCGGACCGGCGGACCGTGGACGCTTGCGTTGACCTATTCGCTTCAGCGCGGTCGGGCGGATCAGAGTTCGCAGGACCGGCAGTCGCTCAACGCGGTCCTTTCCCTCAATCCGTCACCGAACTGGCGTCTGGCCTGGCGCACGACGTACAACCTCACGAACAAGGAATTCGGCGAGCACCTCATCACGCTCGACCGCGCCCTGCACCGTTGGATCGCAACCTTCATGTTCGCCCGCTCGCCGAACGGGAACTTCATCTTCCAGATGAGCGTCAGCCTCCAGGACGCGCCCGATCTCAAGTTCGACTACGACCAGCAGTCGCAGGACGGCCAGGGCGGTTTCGGCGCCGGCGGCCTGGGCGGCCGGCGTTTTTGACATTCCTCGCGGGGCTCCCGACATTCCCGTGCACTTCATGCGCGGCTCGCGCGCCGAGGAGGTTATGCTCCCGACCACCGCCATCGATCTGGAACAAGTCCGCCTGCCCGTAGCGGATCGGCTGGTTGCCGTCGAGCGCGAGCTCCGCGGGATGGCGCCATCGGGGTTCGAGGCGCTCGATGAAGTCGGCGACTATCTGTTCGCGCGCTCCGGAAAGCTCCTTCGGCCCACCCTGCTCCTCCTTGCCGACGGGGTGGGAGGGCGCCCCTCCCCGGATGCCGTGAAGCTTGGGGCCATCGTTGAATTGCTGCATGTCGCGACCCTTGTGCACGATGATGCGGTCGATCACTCCGCGAGGCGAAGGGGCCGGCCTACCGTCAACCACCGCTGGACGCACCAGATCGCGATCATTGCGGGAGACTACCTCTACTCTCGCGCCGTCATCGAGGTCGTTGCGCTCGGCAGGCTCGAACAGGTTGCCCTCCTCGCCGATACGGCGAACCGCATGACGATCGGGGAAATGCGGCAGCTCGTGCTCCACGATGGCCTCGACTTCACGCGCGAGGACTACGAGAGGCTGTGCGAACACAAAACGGCGTCCCTGATGTCCGCGGCGTGCGAACTCGGGACCCTGTCGGGAGCGCCGCAGTACCGGGACGCCCTCCGTGCGTACGGCCATCATCTGGGCATGGCGTTCCAGATCGTCGACGATCTGCTCGACTATTCCTCGTCGACTCGCGTGATGGGCAAGCCACGCGGGCAGGATCTGCAGGAACACAAGGTGACGTTGCCCCTGATCGCCGCCCTGCCCAAGATGGAATGGGAGGAGCGGCGTGCCGTTGAAGGGCTCTTCGCGGACCCGGAGCCGTCCCCGGAGGCCGTGCAGGAGATCGTGGATCTCGTCGAAGCGCATGGAGGTGTGGAGACGGCTCGCGAGGAGGCGCGATCGCGGGCGGACCGGGCACGGGACCAACTCCGGCACCTGCCGGCGAGTCCGTGCCTCGAGGCGCTGAGCCTTGCGGTGGATTACGTCGTCGAAAGAGTAAGGTAGCGAGTGAATTTCGGAAGCAGACGCCATCGTTCCCCGATACGCCTGGTCCTCATCATCGCGGGGGGCTTCGTGCTCGGGGGGCTGCTCACCGAACTCGCGACGGTTACGTTGCCCCCGTCAGCGGCGCGTCAGTTCTTCATCACAACGGTCGCGGCTTCACTGCAGCCGCTTGCATTCGATCTCAAGGTGCTCGCCTTCACGCTGGGGCCGATCGTCCTGCGCCTGAATGTGTTGAGCGTCGTCGGGGTCGTGCTCGTCGCTTGGTTCGCCCGGTCGCTTTTGTGACCGGGAGGCGGGCGATGAGCCACAACCAAGGAGTCTGAGATGTTCGGTCTGAGCCCATGGGAGTTGTTGCTCGTATTCCTCGCTATCCTGCTCCTCTTCGGCGCCAAGCGGCTTCCCGAGATCGGGAGTTCCCTGGGCCGCGGGATCCGGGAGTTCAAGGGCTCGATCAAGGAGGTCGAGGGCGACGTGCGGGCCGAGATCACGGGGGACACCGCGCCGCCATCGGCTGCCTCCGCCACGCAGGAGACCGCGCAGGCCCGCCCCGCGAATACGGAAAGCTAGCCGATAGCAGCAAAGCTGGCCGGTAGCAGCGGGGACCCGGCGAGGCCGCGGGGTTTCGCCGGGGGGGCCGGATCCGCGCGGTTCCGCACCGGGCGGTCGGCCCGGCGGGGCGTCAGCGGCTCGGGATCGGAGGTCCGGGGATCAGAAGCCCGGGATCATGGGCTGGGCCTCCTGCTGCAGGAGGAGCCTCTCCCGGTGATCCTCGACGACCGTGTCGTCGCGAAGCGCAACCAGCCACTTCTGTACGTACTGCTGGGCACGCTCGAAGCCCAGCTGCCCCACCACGGCGTCCCTGACCTCCTCGAACCCTTCCCGCGTAGCCTCTTCACGCTCAAGGACCTCCACGACGACCACCGCATCTCCGGCATCGAGGGCGCCGCTGAGTTCGCCGACGTCGGCCCCGAATCCGAAGCCGACCGCCTCCGTGCCCTGACCGAGTCCCGGGACGAAATCGCCCCGGCGGAATGAACCGGTCTCTTCGACCGACCAACCGAGTGCCTCCGCCGCCTCGTCGAGAGTACTCCCGGCCGCGACCGCCTCGAGCAGACCTCCGGCCAGCAATTCCGCAGCCCGTTCCTTCTTCTTCTCCACGAGCAGTTCCGCGCGAATCCCGATCTCCGCTTCCTCGAACGGAATCGTGCTCTCGTCCCGCCGCCCCAGGAGCTCGACCAGGTGAAAACCCGCCGGGTTTTCGAACGAATCGGACAGGTCGCCGATCTCGCTCTCGGGGCCGAGGGCCCACTCCCTCGCCACGCCCAGCTGGCCGGCGCCCGGAATGAAGTCTACGCCGTCCAGCAACTGCACATCGGCGCGAACCGTAACGCCCAGCGAGTCGGCGGCCGTCGTGAGATCCGTGCGCAGCGCAAGATCCTCCAGGTCGTCAAGGAGCGTGAACACCGAGTCCTCGGTCGCGCCGGAGATCTCGAACGGAACGTAGATCTGGCGCAGCGCCAGCGAGTCGGCGGTCCGTTCGTCGACCTGGAGGACGTGCAGTCCGAACGGCGTCTCGACGGGGTCCGTAGCCTGACCGAGGGGCGCATCCGCGGCCGCCTCGGTCAGTCGCGGGTCGAAGGCGCTCATCGGACGCTTGCCCATGAAACCCCCCTCCACGCCGGAGATGGAGTCCGCGGACTCCGCCATCGCCACCTCGGCGAAATCCTCGCCTCCCCGTACGCGGTCCGTGAGGGCGGCGGCCCGTTCGCGGGCGGCGAGCGAATCGGCGACAGAGGGTCGGAGCGAGATACTGACCATGTTGACGCGGGCGCTGGCGGGCCGGACGAGTTCGTCCACGCGTTCGTCATAGACCTGCCGGATTTCACCCTCCGAAACGGAGATCTGTGAGTCCGGCACGGTCTCCGCCGGGTCGATCCGCACGAAGCGGACGCGGGCCTGCTCGTTCGTATCCCGATAGAACCGCCACGCTTCTTCCTCGGATACGTAAATTCCGCTCTGCACGAGCGTTTGCAGCTTCGCGCGCGGAAGGATGGAGCGGTAGTAGCCCTCGATCTGCAGCAGTTGCGTCTCATCCGTCGCCGGGTCCGTGAAAAACCGGCGGTACTTGTCGATGTCGAACTGCCCGTCCGTCTGGAACCCGGGGTAGCTCAACATCTCCTGCGGTGGCTGCGTAAAGAACGCCTGCCGAACCTCCGCATCGGTCACGCTTACGCCGAGCCGGTCCAGTTCCGCCTGGATCAGCGTCGCGCTGATCAGACTCTCCCACGCCCGTTCGGTCACGACGCGAACATCCTCGTCCGTCATGCTGCGGTCGGCCGCGCGGTTCACCGCAAGCTGGTTCTGGAGGAAGATATTCCACTCGTTGTAGCGGATGTCCTGTCCCCCGACCTGCCCCACGACGGGGTTGATCTGCCCGCCGAGGTTCCCTCCCTGCATCGCGTTAATCCCGTCGAACACCAGCCAGCCCACGAAGGCCGCAGCCATGATGCCCATCACGAGGCTCGCGCTGCCGCGCATCTTCCGCATGAACATGAGACGCCGAACCCACCTTGTCGTCTTGAATCGAGTCGCCCGAACGCGACCGCGCCGGGGCCGGAAACGCAGGTCGAAAACGTATGCTGGCCCAGCGTTGCCGGCAACGAATGGCGGGAGCCTCGCCGCATTCCCTCGGCGCTCGTTGACAACCGAAAAAAACGGTCGGTATGTTGCCGGAGACCGGGTCGGAAGGCCCGAACCTGCCTCCGTTTCCCCCTGCGACGCCTGTGGCCGCTGACGACCAGACCGTGGAGATCGAACAACTCCTGCGCCGCGCCGAAACGGAGCCTCGGACCCACACGTTCGCGCGCCTCGGCGATCTCTACCGGCAGGCGGGGGAGCACGAACGCGCCCTCGGCGTGATCCGGGATGGCCTGAGAGAACACCCGTACTATCTGGACGCGCGCCTGCTCCACGCCCGCGTGCTGCTCGAACTCGGTCGCGACGAGCTCGCCCGGATCGAGTTCGAGCACATCCTGATGCTCGATCCGGCGAACCCGCTCGCCTGCATGGCGCTGGGCGTCGAACGGGTCGAGGGGAGCGGGTCCGACGGCGCCGCATCGGCGGACGACTGGCTGGAGGCGCTCGAGAACGCCTGGCGGAGCGATGGAGCCGATGCACGGCCCGCTCCCGGGGGCGGCGCGACGAGCGCCCCACGGGTGTCGCCCCAGAGCATCGAGACCTCTACGCTGGCCGGACTGTATGCGAGCCAGGGCCTCTTCGACCGTGCGATCGGCGTGTACGAACAGATGCTCTCCCGCGACCCGGACAGCGCCGATGTCGCCGTCGCGCTCGCAGAGATGCGTCGCCGCGCGGACGAGGCGGGCGAACCACCGTCCGGCCGCGCCGGAGCCGCCAAGACCCGGGCGCCACGGGACATCCTGCCGGCGGGAGGCGGGGCGGAGTCGGCGGACCCGGCCGACGCCGGGGAGTCGATCGGGGAACAGCTTCGCCGGATCCTCGATGGCGAAGCTCCCGCGAACTCGGACTGAGCGGGTGCGCGAGCCCATCCGCATCGGTGTCCTGAACGGACCGAACCTCAATCTCCTCGGTCGCCGCGAACCTCACCACTACGGCACGCAGACGCTGGCCGAGATCGAGTCGCTCCTGCGGGAGCGGGCGAGCGCGAACGACGTTTCGCTCGTGTTCTTCCAGTCCAATGACGAAGGCGAGATCGTGGACTGGGTGCAGGCGAACACCGGCGGCGTGCAGGCGTGGCTCGTAAACGCGGCCGCCCTGACCCACACGAGCGTGGCGCTCCGCGACGCCCTCGCGGGCTCCGGGCGCCCCTTCGTCGAGGTCCACCTCTCCAACGTGTTCGCCCGCGAGTCGTTTCGGCACACGTCGCTCCTCTCCGACCTGGCGATCGGCGTCATCGTCGGATTCCGGGCCTCCAGCTACCTGTTCGGTCTCGATGCGCTCGTCCAGCATCTTCGCGGGAGCGCCGACGCGGGAGCGGAGTGACGCCGCCGGGTACGCTGCGTGGCCGGCTCGAAGCGACGACGGAGGCTGCCGGGTGCCGGCCGGTCCTCGTGACCGCCCGATCCAGCGTCCGCTACCTGAGCGGGTTCACGGGTTCCGCCGGGGCCCTGTGGATCCCACTCGAAGGTCCGCCCGTGCTCGTCACCGACTTTCGCTACGAGGAACAGGCGGGCCTGGAGGTGGCGGGGCCGATCCGCACCCATGTCAGCCGGGAGGGGTGGATTCGTGGCGTCGCGGAGGTGGCGGCGGACGCCGAGGGGGCCATTACGTTCGAGGCCGAAGATCTCACGGTCGCCGACCACGAGTCGCTCCGCGGCATGCTTCCCGATATCGCCTTCGTCCCGCTCCGCGATCTCATCGGGACGTTGCGGCGCGTGAAGACCCGCGCCGAAGTGAACGCCATCGAACGGGCGGTCGCGGTCGCGGAGGATGCGTTCAACCGGTTGTTGTCGAACATGGAGTGGTCCGCCGCTCCGAGCGAACGCGAGATCGCGGCCGCGCTCGAGGTGGAACTCCGGCGCGGAGGCTCTGCCCCACTCCCCTTCGATCCCATCGTCGCGGCGGGGGAACGCTCCGCACTTCCTCATGCGACACCCACGGACCGGCGCGTCGAGCCGGGCGATCTCCTGCTCATCGACTTCGGCGCCCGCGTGGACGGCTACTGCAGCGACCTCACGCGCACGTTCGTGCGGGGGACGCCGGAGCCCTGGCAGGCGGCTCTCCACGAGCAGGTGCTCGAAGCCCAGACGACGGCGCGCGAAATGATGGGCAGCGGGGTCGCGTGCCGGGACGTGGACGGGGCCGTGCGAGCGACGTTCGCGCGCCACGACATGGACGGCTTCTTCGGCCATGCCACGGGGCACGGGATCGGACTCGACGTGCACGAGGGCCCCAGCCTCTCGTCCCGGTCCGAAGATGTCCTTGAGCCGGGAAACGTGGTGACGGTGGAACCGGGCTTGTATCTTCCCGGGCGCGGCGGCGTGCGCATCGAGGACGATGTGCGGATAGGGGAGGCCGGTGCCCGCACGCTGACCCGCCTTCCACGCGCCCTCGTCCGGCTCTAGTTATCGGGTACCATGGCAGATACATCGGATTTTCGTCGAGGGATGGTGATCGAGCTCAACGGCACCCTCTACTCGATCACCTACTTCCAGCACGTCAAGCCCGGAAAGGGCGGGGCCTTCGTCCGTACGAAGCTGAAGGACGTGATGGACGGAGGAGTGGTCGACAGGACCTTCCGCGCCGGCGAGAAGGTCAGGGAGGTGCGTCTGGAACGGCGGCCCGTGCAGTACACGTACGCGGATGGCCACCTGTACTACTTCATGAACATGGAAACCTTCGAGCAGATTCCGATGTCGGAAGACCAGATCGGAGAGGACCAGCTCCAGTATCTGGAGGAGAACATGGAGTGTCAGAGCCTCAACCGTGACGGGGTCGTGCTCGCAATCGAACTGCCGCAGTTCGTCGAGTTGGAGATCGTCGAGACGGACCCCGGAGTGCGGGGGGACACGGCCCAGGGCGGGACGAAGCCGGCGCGGCTGACGGCCGGCGCCGTGATCCAGGTGCCGCTCTTCGTCGAGACCGGCGACGTGGTGCGCGTCGACAGGACGGAAAACAAGTACATCACGCGGGTGACCTGACCATGGACCTGGATTGGCTGAAGGGACTCATCGAGTTGGTCGAGGACTCCGGCGTGGATGGCCTCGACATCGAGCTTGTAGGCTCGGACACGGGGGACCCGACCCGGGTCAGGATCCGGAAATCCCCGCGCATCGCGGCTGCCGCGGCCGTGCCCGCGGCGGCGGTCGGCAGCATGGAGGTCGCACCGCCCCCCACCGCGCCCGCGTCCCCGCCGGCGGAAACGGCGCCCGCGTCGGGGCTGTTCGAGGTGCTTTCGCCCATGGTCGGCACCTTCTACCGGGCGCCGGCGGCCGACGCCGACCCCTTCGTATCCGTGGGGGACCGGGTGGAGGCCGGCCAGACGCTCTGCATCCTCGAGGCGATGAAGCTCATGAACGAGCTTCAGTCGGACGTCTCGGGCGTCGTGCAGGAGATCGCGGTCGAGAACGCCGAGCCGGTGGAGTACGGCGCGCTGCTCTTCCGTATCGAGCCTGACTGAAGCCGCGGCCGGGCGCATGTTCCGCAAGATCCTGATCGCCAACCGCGGCGAGATCGCGCTCCGCATCCTGCGCGCGTGCCGTGAACTCGATATCCGGACGGTCGCCGTGTACTCGGAGGCCGACCACGACTCGCTCCACGTCCGCTTCTCCGACGAAGACATCTGTATCGGGCCGCCGGTGGGGCGCGAGAGCTATCTGAATATCCCGCAGATCCTCGCCGCGGCCGAGATCACGGGCGCTGACGCCATCCACCCGGGCTACGGCTTCCTGGCCGAAAACGCCGAGTTCGCCGAGATCTGCGAACGGAGCGGTCTCGTGTTCATCGGGCCCACGCCCGAGCAGATCCGCCGCATGGGAGATAAGGCAGAGGCGCGGAAGACGATGATCGCCGCGGGTGTCCCCGTCGTCCCGGGCTCGCCGGAGCCGCTCGAAGACGAGACGGAGGCGTTGGAGGAAGCTCGCCGGATAGGGTTCCCGGTCATGATCAAGGCGGCCGCCGGCGGTGGAGGGAAGGGCATGCGGGCCGCCTTCGAGGAAGCGGACTTCAAGAACCTCTTCGCCATGGCGCGCAACGAAGCCGAGGCCAACTTCGGCGACCCGACCGTGTACCTGGAGAAACTCATCGAGCGGCCTCGTCACGTCGAGATCCAGGTCGTCGGCGACCGCCATGGCCGCGTGCTGCACCTCGGGGAACGCGACTGCTCGAGCCAGCGGCGGCACCAGAAGCTCGTCGAGGAAGCGCCCAGTCCGGCCGTCACGCCGGAGCTTCGCGAGGCAATGGGATCGGCGGCAATCCTGGGGGCGAAGGCCATCGGGTATCAGAGCACGGGGACGGTGGAGTTTCTGCTCGCGCCGGACGGCGAGTTCTACTTCATGGAGATGAATACGCGCATTCAGGTGGAGCACCCCGTGACCGAACTCGTGACTTCGGTCGACCTCATCAAGGAGCAGATCCGGATCGCGGCAGGAGAAAAGCTGACCATCGCTCAGCCCATCGAGTTCCAGGGGCACGCGATCGAGTGCCGGATCAACGCGGAGGACCCCGAGCAGGACTTCCGTCCTTCGCCCGGCACCGTCACGGCGTTCCACGCACCGGGCGGTCCCGGCGTGCGCGTGGACACGCACATCTACGGCGGCTACGTCGTTCCTCCGTTCTACGACTCGCTGCTCGCCAAACTCATCGTCTGGGGCCGGACGCGCGACGAGGCCCGGATCCGGGCCTACCATGCGCTGGAGGAGTTCATCCTCGAAGGAGTTCACACGACGGTCCCCTTCCTCCGGAAGGTGCTCGCCCATCCCGATTTCGTGTCGGGGAGCATCGACACGGGGTTTGTCGAGCGGTTCCTGACCCGCTCGTGAGCGGTGGGGGCGCGTCAGCATGGACGACGCGTGGTGCGCGGGCCATCTTGCAGGGCGGCCGGAGCGCGGACCTGGCGGTCTGCGTGGGGCCGGGTGATTTCGAGGTCGTGCCGGTCTGGCGGGACGGCGCCCTCGTTGGCTGTCGGGGCGGGGAGGATGCGTGATGGTGGATGAACGGCAACGGCGCGAGGTGCTGGGCGTCGCGCTGATCGTGCTGGGCCTCCTGGTGGCGTTCGCGCTGCTCTCCCCCGTATTCGCCGGCGGATCGAACTGGATCGGGCCGGCCGGGGAACTGCTGCACGACAACCTCGAGGGGGCCGTCGGAACCCTTTCGCCGCTCCTTGCGATCCCGGCGTTCATGTGGGGACTGCATTTCCTCGGATGGGGGGATCCGACCCGGGCTCTCCGCTGGTCCATCCTCTCGGTGGTGCTGCTTGCGGTCCTCCCGTCGCTGTACTGGCTCATCGCGGGACCGGGACCCGGGGGTGCCGGCAACGTCGGTTGGCTGGGCGAGACCGCCGGGGCCGGCCTTGCACAGGTATTCGGCCGCCTGGGCGGCGTTCTCCTCGCTGCGGGCGTCCTCCTGCTCACGCTGTTCGTGACGATGAGGTGGTCCCTGACCCGCGCCGCGACGGCGGGGGGGCGCTCGCTCGCTCGCGGATTCGGGGCCGCCGGCGGCGCGGTCCTCGGACTCGGCCGTTCCTTCGCCGGCGCCGCGCGGCCCTCTCGTCTCCCACCGTCCGCCGCAAGGCCCGATCCGCCGAGCCGGGCGAAGCCGAAGGCTGCGGCCGGACGGGGCCGCGCCACGAAGAAGCGGACGCCCACGAAAGCGGCGACCGCGCCGTCCGAGTCGGATCCGGCGCCGGAGAAGGAGACACCGCCCGTTCCGGAACTTGAGGAAGCCGGCGATCCCGGTTCCTCGGCGGTTCCGCCCATCCAGCTGTTCGATGCGCCCGTGGGGCAGGGCAGCGGCCTCGGCGTGCGCGATCTCGACCGCCTCGGCGAGATCCTCATCGAGAAGCTTGCCACCTTCCGCGTCGCCGGCGAGATCGGCGGCTGGACCACCGGACCCGTCGTGACGCAGTTCGAGGTCGTCCCGGCGCCGGGCGTCAAAGTGGGACAGATCTCGGCCCGGGCGGACGACATCGCGCTCGCCCTCAAGGCGCCGTCCGTCCGGATCGTGGCGCCGATTCCCGGCAAGGGCGCCGTCGGCGTCGAGGTGCCCAACCCGGCTTCGGAGATGGTGCTCGTGCGCGAGATCCTCGAGAGCCCGTCGTATCGGCGCGGACGCCACACGCTCCCGCTCGCGCTCGGACGCGACCTCTCCGGCAAGCCGACGTGCGCGGACCTGACCCGGATGCCGCACCTCCTCATCGCGGGCCAGACCGGGTCCGGGAAGTCGGTGTGCATCAACGCCCTCATCACGAGCCTCGTGTGCCGGTACACGCCGGCCGAACTCCGCCTCCTGATGGTCGACCCGAAGATGGTGGAGCTGTCCGTCTACGGAGATCTGCCGCACCTTCGCCACCCCGTCATCACGGACAACGAAGAGGCCGCATCCGTCCTCAAGTGGGCGGTCTACGAGATGAAGCGCCGGTTTGGACTGCTCTCGGCGAACGGATGCCGGAACGTCGCGGAGTTCAACGGCCGGATCGCGGGCGGGCGCGAGGTCTTCCTCCCGAAGCGGGGTGTCATGGACGAGCCGGCGCTCTACGACGAGGGTCCGCTGCCTTACATCGTCCTCGTCATTGACGAACTGGCGGACCTCATGATGACGGTCCAGTCCGAGGTGGAGACGCCGCTCGCCATGCTGGCCCAGAAGGCCCGCGCGGTCGGGATTCACCTCGTGCTGGCGACGCAGCGCCCCTCGGTCAACGTCCTCACCGGCCTCATCAAGGCGAACATCCCGAGCCGAATCGCGTTCCGGGTCGCGTCGAAGATCGACAGCCGCACAATCCTCGACCAGAACGGCGCGGAGAGCCTGCTCGGGAACGGGGACATGCTGTTCCTGCCGCCCGGCGAGTCCGACCCCGTCCGCATCCAGGGCGCCTACATCTCCTCCGAGGAGACGGAACGCCTCCTCGACTGGTATCGGGAGCAGGCGAGCGCACGGGCCGAGGCCGAGAAGTCGGAGGAGGAAACCGCTTCGGAGCGCGACATCCTCGACCTGCTGAAGGAACTGGAGGAGGAGGAGGGAGGATCCGGGGTCTCGAACGAAGGCGCCGAGGATCGCGACCCGCTGTTCCGGCAGGCCGCGGAGATCGTGATCTCGCACGCCGCGGGTTCGACCAGCCTGCTCCAGCGTCGGCTCAAAATCGGGTACGGGCGCGCGGCGCGGATCATCGACCAGTTGCACGCGGCGGGGATCGTGGGACCCGCGGACGGATCCAGGCCGCGCGAGGTGCTCGCGACGCTTGCCGATCTGGACGCCGGGGACGGCGACGGACCATGAGGCCCGTCCGCCCGCGGCCGTCTCGTTCGGGAGGGCTCGGCCTTCTCGCGGCCGGAGCCGTCGCGTGCGCGCTCATGCCGGCGTGCTCCGCCGCGGATTCCGCGGAGGTCGCCGAGGGGCGAGCCCGGATCGCGGCGGAGTTCGGCCCGCGCGACGACCCGGCGCCACCCGTGGCGGCCGGGGAGTCGGCGGCTGCGGAGGATGCCCCCGCGGGGCAGGGCGAGCCGCCGGTCGAGGAAGCGGACGACGCGGTGGGCACGGCGCCGAGTGAAGGTCAGCCTCCCGCCGCGACTCCGGATCCGGAGGCCCCCGATCCGGACGGGTCCCGGCCGGTGGACGAAGCGCCCGGGCGCGTAGAAGACGAGCCTGAACCCGTGGAAGACGAACCCGGACGTGTGGACGTGGACTCGCTCCTTGCCCTTGCGAATTCGGCCTATGCCTCGCTCGGCCGTCTAAAGGCCGCCTTCGCCCAGCGCATCGAGAACCCGCTCCTCGGCCGTACCCGCGAGGGCCGCGGAACCTGGTATCAGGCGGGACGCAACCGGTTCCGCATGGACTTCGACGAACCGGCCGGCGACATCTACGTGGCGGACGGTTCCTGTCTCTGGCTCTACGAGCCCTCGCTTCACGATCAGGTCGTGGTCTCCCGCCTCGAGGGGGGCGCGGAGATCGGCTCGGTCGACATCCTCGGCCGCCTGCTGTCGGAGGCGCGGACGACCTACGATGCGGTCGATGAAGGGACCGGGGAGATCGGCGGCGTGGAAACGCGCATCGTGACGCTCACGCCGCGGGCACTCCCGGCGCGGTACGTGGAGGTCCGCCTGTGGATCGGCGTATCCGACCTCTACGTGCGCCGCTTCCGCATTCGCGAGGAGAACCGGACGCTCCGCACGGTGACCCTGACCTCGATCGAGCCCGGAGCCCGGATCGACCCCACCCTGTTCGAGTACGCGCCTCCGGAGGGGGTGCCGGTCTTTCCCGACGATGTGCGATGCGGCTAGGACTCATCAGCCTCGGTTGCGACAAGAACACCGTCGACTCCGAGCGCATGCTCGCCGAACTCGTCGGCCACGGGGCCGAACCCGCCGACGTGGATGAAGCGGAGGTCATCCTCGTCAACACGTGCGGGTTCATCGACGCCGCGAAGGAAGAGTCGATCGAGACGATCCTCGAGGCGGAGCGGCTGAAACGCGAAGGGGCGTGCCGCGGCGTCGTGGCCGTCGGGTGCATGGTGGAGCGCTACCGGGAGGAGATGGCCGAGGCGCTGCCGGAGGTCGACCTCCTGCTCGGGCTGCGGGACCTCGACCGCCTCGTGCCGGAGTTGCGCGAGCGCGGACTTCTCCGGGGACCGGCCCCGGACGGCGCGCACCCCGGGGAGCGGATCCCCGTCGGGGCGCGCCACGTGCGCTACCTGAAGGTGAGCGAGGGATGCAGCCACGGGTGCGCCTTCTGCGCGATTCCTCTCTGGCGCGGGAAGCACCGTTCGTTCGACCTGGAGCGTCTCGTCGCCGAGGCGCAACGCCTCGAGGCGCAGGGCGCCGTGGAGGTGAACCTGGTGGCGCAGGACCTTGCGCACTGGGGCCGGGAGCGGCGGGACGGGACGGACATGGCCACGCTCGTGGAGGCGCTGCTGCGCGAGACATCCATCCCGTGGTTCCGCCTCCTGTACATCTACTCCGCGGGCCTGCGCGAGCCGCTCGTCGAACTGATGGCGTCGGAGACGCGGCTCCTCCCGTACATCGACATGCCGATCCAGCACGCGAGCGACACGGTGCTCCACCGCATGCGCCGGCCGGAACGGGCCGCGACGCTGCGGTCGAAGGTCGCCTGGCTGCGGGAGGCGGTCCCCGAACTCACCCTGAGAACGACGGTGCTCGTCGGGTTCCCGGGCGAGACGGACGCGGAGTTCCGCGAACTCGTGGATTTCCTCGATGAGGTGCCGTTCGACCGGCTCGGAGCATTCGCGTTCTCCCCGCAGGAAGGGACGCGCGCGGCCGCCATGGAGGAGAGTTTCGTGCCCGCGGACCTGGCACGGGACCGTCTCGAGGAGGTGCTCGAGGTCCAGCGCGCGGTGAGCCGCGAGCGGCTCGCCGCGGAGATCGGCCGGGAACGCGTCGCCGTCGTGGATGCGTCCGCGACCCCGGATGACCCGACGCTCGCACTCCTTTACGAGGACCCTCCCGCCCCGGCGCACCTGGGCCGGATCGAGAGCCAGGCGGACGACGTGGACGGCGTGACCGTGCTCGTCGGCGGAAACGGCCTCCTCCCCGGCTCGCTCGTGCGGGTCGAGATCGAGCGGGCCGCCGACTTCGACCTTGCCGGGCGCGTCCGGGAGGTCGTGCGCCGGGCGTCCGGGCGCGGAGGGGCGGCGCCATCCCCGGTCCTCCCGACGGGACGGGAACTCCCCGTTCTGGGACTCGACAGCGCCTGGGGCCGGTGAGCCGCGGGCCTCGCGGGCCGTCCGCCGCCTCCGACTGGATCCGGCGGGCGCGCGACGTGATGCCGGGCGGCGTGAGTTCGCCCGTGCGGGCCTTCGGCGCCGTCGGAATGGAGCCGCTGTTCGCCGCCCGCGGCGAGGGTGCGCGGATCTTTGACGAGGCCGGGCGCGGCTATCTCGACTACGTCCTCTCCTGGGGTCCGCTCATCCTCGGCCACGCCGCCCCGCCCGTCGTCGAGGCCGTGACGCGCGCGGCCCGCGAGGGGATGAGCTTCGGGGCCTGCCAGGCGCGCGAGGTCGAACTCGCCGAGCGCGTCGCCGCCTGGGTGCCCGGCGTCGAGATGGTGCGCTTCGTGAACAGCGGGACCGAGGCCACGATGTCCGCCGTGCGGCTCGCCCGCGCCGCGACGGGTCGTGACCTGATCCTGAAGTTCGCGGGCTGCTACCACGGGCACGCGGATGCCTTTCTCGTCGTCGCCGGATCGGGCGTCGCCACGCTGTCGCTCCCCGATTCGCCGGGCGTGCCGGAGGCGACCTCCGGCCTGACGCTGACCGCGCCCTACAACGACCTCGAGGCGGTGGCCGCGGTGTTCGCGGAACACGGCGCGCGGCTCGCGGCCGTCATCGTCGAGCCGGTGGCGGGCAACGCGGGCCTCATCCCGCCCCGCGAGGGTTTTCTCGAAGGCCTCCGCGACGGCTGCGACCGCGCGGGGGCGCTACTCATCTTCGACGAGGTCATGACCGGGTTCCGGGTCGCGCGGGGCGGCGCACAGGAGCGCTACGGGGTCGCCGCGGACCTCGTCGCGCTCGGCAAGGTCCTCGGCGCGGGGATGCCGGTCGCGGCCTACGCGGGTCCCCGCGAGCTGATGCGGCGGATGGCTCCGCAAGGGGACGTGTACCAGGCCGGTACGCTGTCGGGGAACCCGCTCGGCATGGCCGCCGGCATCGCCCAACTCGACGAACTCGAGCGGACGGAGCCCTTCGACGGCCTGGAGCGGCGCGCGGCAACGCTCGTGGACGGCATCCTGACCGCCGCGAGCGCCCGGGGCATCCCGGCTTGCGGGACCGCGCTGGGGTCGATGTGGGGGGTCTTCTTCGCCGACGGCCCGGTGTTCGATTTCGATGGTGCGCGGCGCGCGGACACGGACTTCTTCGCCCGCTACTACCGGGCGTGCTTCGAGCGCGGCGTCTTCTTCGCCCCTTCCGCCTTCGAGGCGGGTTTCCTCTCCACCGCGCACACCGACGCGGACGTGGCGGAAACGCTCGGGGTGGTCGGCGAAGCGCTGGACGCGGCGCTGGACGCGGTGCCGGACGCGGTGCCGGAGGGCACGGCTTGAACTGGCGCGCGCGGATCGTCCCCGAGCGGGCCGCTCCCCTCCTCCTCGGCGGAGTGCTGATGGGGCTCGCGCACCCTCCCTTCCACCTCCTCGTGACGTCCTTCGTCGCGCTCGTCCCCTTCATCGTCTGGCTCGAAGGACTCCCGGCGACGGCGGAGGGCCGCCGGCAGGCCCGCCAGGGCGGATTCCTCTTCGGCCTCGTCTACTACACGCTCGTGCTGTACTGGCTCCTCGTGGCGCTCGTCTTCTACACGTGGTGGGCGTTCTTCGCCTTCCTCGCCCCGATCCTCATCCTCGCGACGTTCATGTCGTGGGTGGCGGGCGGGATCCACCTGGTGCGGGCCCGCTTCGGGTGGCCGCTCACCCTCGTCTTCCCCGTGTTCTGGACCGCCGGGGAGGTGCTGCGGGCCCACCTCCTCGACGTCTCCTTCCCCTGGATGCAGCTCGGCGACACGCTCTCGGCCTATCCCATCCTCGTGGGCGCGGCCGACCTCGTGGGCTCCCGCGGGCTTTCCTTCTGGCTCGTGCTCGCGAACGCCCTCGTCGCGTCGGGCTTCCTCGCGTACCGGGCCGGGGGTTGGCGTGCGCTGCGCCAGCCGGCGGCCGGACTCCTGCTCGTGCTCGCGATCCCCATCGCCTACTCGGTGATGCGCTGGCAGACGCTGGACGTGCGGCCGGTGGCCCGGGTCGGGGTCATCCAGCCCAGCGTGCCGCAGCATTTGCGCAACACGGATAGGACCGCGTCGACCGACAGCGCCTTCCGGTCGACGGCGACGCTGATCTCCGCCTGGCCGGAGCGGGAGCGCCCGGATCTCGTGGTCTTCCCGGAGACGATGCTCGGAGCCGGCATCCTGGATCCGCTTCCCTCCTACCCCTATGACGGGTGGCCGGAGGCGCGCGCCTGGGCGGAGGGCGTCGCCGAGGCGCTCGACGCCGAGGTCGCGATCGGAGGGCGCGGGGCGGACGACCTCGGAGACGGGGAGTACCAGTCGTTCAACTCCGCCTTCCACCTCCGCCCCGGAGCAGGCATCGTCAACCGCTATGACAAGCGCTTTCTCGTGCCGTTCGTGGAACGGGTGCCGTTCATGCCCCCGGAATGGTTCCAGGCCATCCCCTACGCGGGGGGGAACTTCGGCGTCGGCGAGTGGCAGGCCCCGATCGAGATCGCCACGGAGGCGGGAAGCGCGGCGTACGGGACGATGATCTGCTACGAGTCGATCTTCTCCCCTCTGGCGCGGCACTACCGGCGAAACGGCGCCGACTTCCTCGTCAACATCACGAACGACTCCTGGTTCGGCCGCGACGCGTGGTGGAGCCGTTCGAGCGCCCTGTGGCAGCATCCCGCGCACCTCGTCATGCGTTCCATCGAGACGCGGATGGGGGCGGCGCGCTCGGGGAACACGGGGATCTCGAAGATCGTGGATCCGCTGGGGCGGGTGTCGCACCGCACCGAACTGTTCGAGCCCGCGTCCTTCGTGGCGGATGTGTCGACGACGGATGAGTTGACGGTGTACGTACGTTTCGGCGACGTCGTGGGGACGCTGGCCGCGCTGGCAGCGCTTCTTGCCCTTGGCGCGTCTTTCCTGAAGGATCGCACGCGACGCCGCCGGGCGCCGCGCGGCGCCTCGGGAAAGACGGTGGAGCCGACAAGCGGGAGCGCATGACACGGAGCATGGAAGGGAGGGTCGGGCGGCGCTTAGCCCGGCGTGGCGCGTGGCGGCTTCTCGCCGCATTGGCGTGTCTGCCGGCGGCAGAGGGCGTCGCGGCGCAGGTGCCGGACACGGTATCCCGGGATACGGTATCGTTCCGCCTTCGCGAGCTTCGCATTGAGGCGCTGCGGCCGGTCGCCAGCGTCTCGGGCGCGAGCGCGGTGCGCCTCAGCCTGCAGTCCCCGCGCGTGGCCGCCGTCCCCCTGCTCGAGGAGGCGTTGCGCGAGATTCCGTTCCTGCAAGTGCGGGAGAACTCGCGCGGCGAGGCCCAGCCGACGCTGCGAGGGACCGAGTCGCGCCAGCTCTCCGTGCTCGTCGACGGGGTGCCGCTGACTCTCGGCTGGGACGCGCGCACGGACCTTTCGCTCATTCCGGTCGACGCGGCGCGCGAGATCCAGCTCTTCCGGGGCATCTCCTCGGTTCTCCACGGTCCCAACGTGCTCGGCGGCGTGGTCTCGATCGAGATCGGACACGGGAGCGTGGACGCGGAGCGGCGGCTCAACGGGATGCAGGGCGGCATGGACGCGACCGGCGCGGCCTTCGGCGGCGTGCGGCTAGGACGCACGTGGAGCGCGGGGGACGGCGGCGTGTCCGTGCAGGCGGGCGGCGCCTACCGGACGCGCGACGGCGTGCCCCTTCCAGGCGGCGTGGCACAGCCGGCCACGACCGACCCGAACCGGCGGATTAACAGCGACCTCGACCACGCGAGCGCCTTCTTCACGGGCCGCGTGGAGTCGGAGGGGGGCGCCTGGGTCTCCATGTCCACCTTCGGATATCGCGCGGAGAAAGGGGTTCCGCCGGAACTCCACGTGTTGAACCCCCGGCGCTGGCGGATGCCGGAGACGAAGCGGGTGGTTGGCACGGTCTCGGCGGGTACCGGGTGGGGTCGCACGCCCTTCGGCACGGGAGACTTCGAGGTCAGCATCGGAGTCGACGCGGGCGACGCGCAGATCGACGAGTTCGAGACGCTGGCCTATGAGAACGTTACGGGGCAGGAGTTCGCGGACGACCGCACCCTCACCTTCCGCGGCCTGTCCGACCATGAACTCGGCGAAGGGGTCGTGCGGACGGCGCTTACGGTGGCCGAGACGCGCCACGTGGAGCGTATCGTGCCCGGCGATGAGTCCACCTTTCGCCAGCGCCTGTTCAGTCTCGGCGGCGAAGTGGAGTTGCCGCTCGCCGGTCCCGGCGCGGGGTTCTGGTCGGGCGCCCGTGTCAGTCTCGGGGCGAGTTGGGACCACGGCAGCACGCCGGAGACCGGCGGCCGCGAAGCGCGCGAGACGATCGACGACTGGGGGGCGCGCATCGGGGGGTCCGCGCAGATCGGACCGCGCGTTCGCTTCCACATGGGGGCGAGCCGTCGCGTCCGCTTCCCATCGCTGCGAGAACTGTATTCCGGCGCGCTCGGCCGCTTCGTCCCCAACCACGAACTCGCGCCCGAGATCCTTCGCGCGGCGGAGGGCGGCGTCACCGGGACGGTGGAGGCGTTCGGGGCCGAGGTCGAGGCGCAGGCCGTGCTCTTCGTCCAGAGCTTTTCGAATGCGATCGTGCGCACGGGGCTCGGGGACGGGAGGTTCCGGCGAGAGAACCGGCGTCGCGTGGCCGCGGCGGGGATCGAGCTTCTCGGCGACGCGCGGTGGGGCGATGTCTCCCTGGGGGGCGACCTGACGTGGCAGAATGTCAACGTCACGGACCGCAGGTTCGAGGGCCGCAGCCTCCGTGCGGAGTATCAGCCCGGGATCGCCGTGGGAGCGCACGTGGAGGGCCCGCTCCCCGCGGGCTTCCGGGCGCGGGCCGCGGTGGAGGCGATCGGACGCCAGTACTGCGTCGATCCGGATTTCGACGCCGACATCGACCTCGACCCGACGGCCCGCGTCGACCTCGTCGTGAGCCGGGAGTTTGCGATCGCGGGACCCTTCCCGACGCTCCAGGGCTCGCTGTCGCTGGACAACCTCGCGGACGCGACAGTCTTCGATCAGTGCGGACTGCCGCAGCCCGGGCGCCTGTTGCGGCTCCAGTTCAGGCTCTTCTAGTGTCGAGGCTTCGCGTCGCTTACAGCGCCGGGTATACGGTGCCGCTGCCCGAGGGTCATCGATTCCCGATGGGGAAGTTCCTCGCGCTGCGGCGGATCCTCGAACGTGACGGGATCATCGGTCCGAGGGACATCGTGGAGCCGCAGGAGGCCTCCTGGGAGGATTTGGCGCTCGTACACACGCCGGAGTACATGGACAAGCTCCGACACGGCACTCTCGGGCGCGCGGAGGAACGACGCCTCGGGCTCCCGTGGTCGCCCGCGCTCGTCCGCCGGTCCAGACTCGCCGTCCGGGGCACGATCGATGCGGCGTGGATGGCGCTGGAGGACGGAGTCGCGGCGAATCTGGCCGGAGGCACGCACCATGCGTTTCCGGATCACGGAGAAGGGTTCTGCGTTCTGAACGACGTGGGCGTCGCCGTCAGGGTTCTGCGCCGCGGCGGGTGGATTCGCCGCGCGCTCGTCGTGGATCTCGATGTACACCAGGGGAACGGCACCGCCGCCGTGTTCGCCGACGACCCCGAGACCTTCACCTTCTCCATGCATGGGGCAGGCAACTACCCGTTCAAGCCCACCCCGTCGGATCTCGATGTGGCCTTGCCGGATGGTGCGGGAGACGAGGAATACCAGGAGGCGCTGCGGCGATTCCTTCCCGAGGCCGTGAACCGGTCGCGTCCCGACCTCGTCTTCTACCTGGCGGGCGTGGATGTCGTCGCCGGCGACCGTTTCGGGCGTCTCGCGCTCACGCGCGCCGGGCTGGTGCGAAGGGACCGGCGGGTCATCGGCACGTTACGCGCGGAGGGGCTCCCGCTTGCGCTCCTCCTGTCGGGTGGGTACGCGGCGACGCCGCGACGGACGGCGGAACTGCACGCCACCACGCACCGGACGGCGCGCGAGGTCGAAGCGCGGCGTGAGCGCGGCGCCATGAAGGCGACGGCATGAAGGCGTCGCCGGCCTCCCGCGGCGAGCGGGCGGAGGAAGCCGTCGAGGCCGCACACGGGGCGGGTTATCTGGCCAGCGTGACGTTGCGTTTGCCGAGCATCGAGCCCGAAGCGGTGCTCGCCTCGCCGCCGGTCGGCGTGCGCGGCTTCTGGCAGAGCGGCTCGCACTGGATCGCGCACGCGGGCGCCGCCGCGGAGATCGACAGTCGGGAGGGCGTGCCGGGACCCCGTCCGGGAGATCTGATCGCCTGGGTGCGCGAGCGCGCGGCGAAACTCTTCTCGGAGCCGTGGGTCCTCGACCTGGACGGCGAGGCTCGACGGCCGCGCATGCACGGCGGCTTCGCCTTCGACCCGGAGCGCCGTGCCGATCGGGAGCCGGGGTTCTGGGAGGCGTTCCCGAGCGCGCGCTTCGTGCTGCCCGCTTATGAGGTCGAGGCGGACGAACGTGGCGCGTGGCTGACCGTGACGCGCCGTTTCGCGTCCGGCACCTCCGGCGATCAGGCCATCGATCGACTCCGCCGGCGCGCGACGCGTACGCGCGAGCAACTGGCCAGGCTTGAGCGCCACGGAGCGGCGCCAGGGCCCGTCCCATCGGCGACCGCCATTGAGGAACTCGTGGATCGCCGGCGATGGCAGCGCAGCGTCGACGAGATTCTCGACGAGATCCGGTCGGGTCGCGTTCGAAAGGTCGTGCTCGCGCGCTCCGTCGACATCACGCTCGGGAGACCGCCGGACTCCGCCGCCGTGCTCACGGCTCTGCGCACGGCGAACCCGCTCGCGCATCTATACCTGATGCAGTTCGCGCGCGACCGCTTCTTCGTCGGCGCCGCTCCCGAGTTGATCGGTTCGCTGCGCGGCCGGGATTTTCGCACGATGGCGGTCGGTGGGTCGACGCCGCGCGGGGCGGACCCGGCATCGGACGCCTGGCTTGGCCGCCAGTTGATTGACAGCCGCAAGAACCGGGAGGAACATCTCGTCGTGGTCGAGGATATCGTCGAACAACTGCGTCGGGCCGGTGTCCGGATCGAAGCGGTCCCGAAGCCCGCCCTCCTGCGCCTGCCGCGGATCCAGCACCTGCGCACGGACCTCGAGGCGGAAGTCCCGCCCGGGACGCATATCCTGTCGCTGGTGGAGACGCTCCATCCGACCGCGGCCGTGTGTGGCGATCCCCGTCCCGGTGCGCTCGACATGATCCGCGCGCGCGAGACGGAAAGTCGCGGCTGGTACGCGGGTCCCGTCGGCTGGTTCGACGAGGAGGGCAACGGGGAGTTCGCCCCCGCGTTGCGCGGCGGCGTCGCCAGGGGTCCGCTCCTCCGGCTCTACGCGGCTGCGGGCCTCGTGAGAAACTCCCGCGCTCCGGCGGAATGGGACGAGACCCGGGTCAAGCTGCAGACGATGCTCGCGGCGCTCGGTGTCGCGCGGATGCCGTGAACCGGACGCCGGCCGCGCCCAATCGGAACGCACTGTGGGCGCGGGCGCTCGTTGACGGGCTTGCACGCCGCGGCGTGTCGCACGCCTGCAGCGGTTCCGGATCCCGCTCGGCCCCCCTCGTCGCAGCACTCGCCGCGGACGACCGGTTCACCCTCTACCCGCACGTGGACGAACGGAGCGCCGCCTTCTTCGCGCTGGGCGTGGGCGCGGGGAGCGGACGGCCGGCGGCGGTCGTCACGACGTCCGGGACCGCCGCGGCGAATCTCTATCCGGCGGTGGTGGAGGCAAGTCAGAGCGAGATCCCTTTCCTCGCGCTGACGGCGGACCGGCCGGCGGCGCTGAGGGGCACGGATGCGAACCAGACGATCGACCAGCGGGACCTCTTCGGCCGGTACAGCCGGCGATCCATCGACCTCGCGCTTCCGGAGCCGACCGCCGCGGGGCTCGCCCGCCTGGGAGCCGCGGTGGAAGCGGTGTGGCGCGCGGCGCTCGGGTCTCCCGCGGGACCGGCGCACCTGAACGTCCAGTTCGCGAAACCGCTCGAGCCGGTTCACGTGCCGGGCGACGTGCCCGCCGGTCTGGAACCGCGCCTCGCCGGCTCCGCGGCGGCCGTAGCCGAGCGCGGGGCCCCGCCGCCGGACGCCGGCCGCGAACTCGCCACCCTGCTGCAGGACGCGCGGCGGCCCCTCATCGTCTGCGGTCCCAACCAGCGGCCCGCCATCGGCCGCGTGGCCCTTGCGCTGGCGGCCCGGGTTCGCGCGCCGCTCGTCGCCGATCCGCTCTCGGGGGCCCGTTTCGGCTCCGGCGCGGAGCGCTGGACGATGGGCAGCGCCGACCTCTCGCTTCGTGCCGATGAAGTCGCCGCGGCGCTGCACCCGGATCTGGTCGTTCGCGTCGGACGCGCGCCTACCTCCGCGGCGGTCTGCCGTTACCTGGAGCGGCATGCGGCCGCGCCCCAGTTCGTCCTCGACGCAACGCACCGCTGGCGGGATCATCTTGCCACGAGTGCGCGACCGCTGACCGGCGATCCCGTCGCGACCCTCGAGCGTGCGGCCGCGACCGACCCCGGAGAGGCGGACGAGGACTGGATCGAGCAGTGGCGGGCCACGGACCGCGCGGCGCGCCTCGCGGTCGAACCGTCTCTGGCGGGGTCGTGGTTCGAGGGCGCCGTCGCCGACGCCATGGCGGAGAGCCTCCCGGCAGGGACGCCCTGGTTCATCGGCAACTCGATGCCGATTCGGGACGTGGACGCCTTCACGCGGGCGACGGATCGACCGCTGCGCCCCCTCGGTCTTCGAGGCGCAAGCGGGATCGATGGCAACGTGAGCGCCGCGCTTGGCGCCGCGGCCGCCTCCGGACGACCCGCGGCGGCGCTCGTTGGCGACCTCACGCTGCTCCACGATGTGGGGGCCCTGCTCGCCGACCGCCCGCCCGGCATCTCGCTCCACCTCGTCGTCATCCAGAATCGCGGCGGCGGCATCTTCCACATGCTGCCGATCCGCGAGCACGATCCGCCCTTCACCCCCTATGTGGTCATGCCCCAGTCCGTCGATCTGGGCGCGGTTGCCGCCGCAGCCGGAATCCCGCACCGTCTCGTCTCGTCGGCCGCCGAACTGCGGGAGGCCGTGATGGCGCCGGACCCCGAATCCGGGGGCAGGGGCTTCCGCCTCACCGAGGCGTGCATCGAGCGTGAACACAACTGGCAGCAGCGCACCGCCGCGATCGAAAGCGCGAAGGAGGCGGCGCGCCGCGAGATCTGAGGGAGACCCCGAGATGGCAGAGACCTTTTCCCCTCCGGAAAGCGGCGTCGACTGGAAGCCGGCCGGCGAATACGGCGACATCACCTATCACAAGAGCGACGGGATCGCCCGCATCGCCTTCAACCGGCCCGAGGTTCGCAACGCGTTTCGCCCCGACACGCTGTTCGAGATGTACGAGGCGTTTCAGGACGCGAGAGATGACGAGGACGTGGGCGTTGTCCTCCTCACGGGCAACGGACCTTCGAGGGACGGGAAGTGGGCCTTCTGCTCCGGCGGCGACCAGCGCGTGCGCGGGACGGCCGGATACGTCGGGAAAGACGGCGTCGCGCGCCTCAACGTCCTCGAACTCCAGCGTCTCATTCGCTCGATGCCCAAGCCCGTCATCGCGCTCGTCGCCGGGTACGCGATCGGCGGCGGGCATGTACTGCATGTCGTGTGCGACCTCACGATCGCGGCGGACAACGCGGTGTTCGGACAAACGGGGCCGAAGGTGGGGAGCTTCGACGGCGGATTCGGTTCCTCGTACCTGGCGCGGTCGGTGGGCCAGAAGAAGGCGCGCGAGATCTGGTATCTGTGCCGGCAGTACGGAGCGGTGGAGGCGGAGCGGATGGGGCTCGTGAACAAGGTGGTGCCGCTGGCGCGGATGGAGGCGGAGGGGGTCGACTGGGCGCGCGAAATCCTCGGGAAGAGTCCCCTGGCGATCCGGTGCCTGAAGGCGGCGATGAACGCGGACTGCGACGGACAGGCGGGGCTCCAGGAACTGGCGGGTCACGCGACGATGCTCTTCTACATGACCGAGGAAGGTCAGGAAGGGAAGAACGCTTTTCTCGAGAAGCGCGCGCCGAACTTCAGACAGTACCCTTGGCGTCCGTAGCGCCCGGTAGCGCGGGCGCGTGGATCGCCGGCGCGCGCCTGCGCACGCTGCCGGCCGCGACAGGACCCGTGCTCGCGGGCGGCGGGTTGGCGTGGAAGGACGGCGGTTTCGCCGCCGCGCCCTTTCTGGCGGCGCTCGGCGCCGCGCTGCTGATTCAGATCGGCACGAACTTCGCGAACGACTATTCCGATTTTGTGCGCGGGGCGGACACGGACGACCGGCTCGGCACGCCGCGGGTCACGCAGGCCGGTCTCCTGACCGCGGCCGCCGTCCGGCGCGGGGCGGCGGTCTCGTTCGCGCTCGCCGTCGCGATCGGCATCTATCTCGCGATCGTAGGCGGATGGCCGATCGTGTGGATCGGCGTGGGGGCGATCGTGCTGGCGGTCTGCTACACGGGAGGGCCGTGGCCGTACGGCTATCACGGGCTGGGCGATCCCGCCGTGTTCATCCTGTTCGGTCCGGTCGCCGTGGCCGGCACGCACTACGTGCAGCTCTCCCGCTGGGCGCCCGAGACGTTGCTCGCGGGACTCGGCGCGGGCGCGCTCGCCACGGCGATCCTTGTGGTGAACAACCTGCGCGACATGGAGACGGATGCCGTGGCGGGAAAGCGCACTCTGGCCGTGCGGATCGGTCCGTTGGCGACGCGGATCCAGTATTCGCTGCTCGTCGCCGTCGCCACCGCCGTGCCGCCCGCCGGCGTCCTGGCGGGATGGTGGCCGCCGGGGACGCTGCTCGCGTCGGGTGCGGTGCTGTTCGCGGCCCCTCCGTTACGGGTCGTGTGGACGTACGAAGACCCGCGGACGCTGAACCCCGCCCTTGCCGCCACGGCACGGGCGACGGGGGCCTACGGTCTTCTGTTCGCGATCGGTTGTCTGTGGTGAACGAATCGGCGACTCCCGCCCCCTCGTCGTCGTTCTCGCTTGTGTCGCGCAACCGGCGCTGGTCTCGCTCGGAGATCCGCGCCGCGGGCGACATCGTGGCCGGGGTTCTGGAGGACGAGGGGGTGGGGGCGGGGGCTGTCGTCGCGCACCAGTTCCCGCTGGAACCGGCCGGCGTGGCCGCCCTTGTCGCGGTTGGGCTGGAAGCCGACCCGGGGGGCACCCGGGTGCTCGCACCCGCACACGCGGAATGGACGCCGCATGAGCGGGGCGCTTTCGTCGCGGCGCTTCAGCCGGCCGCCGCTGTCACGGGGAGAGCTGCAGCGTGGCCGACTTCCGGGTGGAAGGTGCGGGCGCTCACGGTCCCCGGGATCGGAGAGATCGCCCTGCATCTGCGGGATGCCGCCCCGGCGCATCTCCCCGCCAGGGCGGCGGCTCCGGTGCGGGCGGATCTCGGGACCGGCGTCATTCTCCCCACGTCGGGGACGGGCGGCGTGCCCCGCTTCGTCGTCCACGAGTGGCGGTCGCTGCGCGCGAACGCCGTCGCATCGAACGAGCGTCTGGGGTTCGAGGCGGGCGACCGGTGGCTCGCGACGCTGGCCTGGGCGCACGTGGGGGGGCTCGCCGTGCCGCTGAGGGCCGCGGCCGCGGGCGCCATGGTCGCGCTGGCGGGACCGCGGTTCGACGCCGCCTCCGTCGCCCGGGCGCTCGGCGAACTCGCGGTGACGCACGTCTCGCTCGTGCCGGCCATGCTGCACGGCCTGCTGGCCGTCGGCGCCCGGCCGCCGGGCACGCTGCGTGCCGTCCTGCTGGGCGGTGCGGCGACCCCGCCGGACCTGGCGGAGCGGGCCCTGTGCGCCGGGTGGCCGATCGCGCTGACGTACGGATTGACCGAGGCGGGGTCGCAGGTCACGACGGCAACTCCGGCGGAGGTGCGCGCCGGCGACCGCTCGGCCGGCGTCCCGCTCGCCGGCGTCGAAGTGCGGATCCGCCCGCTCGGCGATACGGCCGCGGGGGCGGCCGGCGCGCCGGCACCGGGCCACATCGAAGTGCGCGGCGACACGCTGTTCCGGGGATACGTCGGAGAGCCCGCGCGGCCCGCCGACGCCTGGTTCGCCACCGGCGACCTCGGTCGCCTGGATGCGCGGGGTCGTCTGGAGGTGACGGGACGCCTGCGCGACCGGATCGTGAGCGGAGGAGCGAACGTCGACCCCGCACAGGTGGAGGCCGTGCTCGCCGCCCACCCGGAAGTCGGCGAAGCCGCCGTCATCGGCGTGCCGGATGGCCGGTGGGGCCAGGTCGTGGTCGCCGTCGTCTCCGGGGCGGATCCCGACCTCCCCGCCCGTCTCGACCCGTGGTGCCGCGAACGGTTGTCGGGTCCGCGCGTGCCTCGTCGCTGGAAAGTGCTGGACCGTCTCCCGCGGACGGCGACCGGCAAGGTGGACCGGGCCAGACTGAGAATTGACCTGGGAAGGGAATGATGGAACGACCGAGTACGGTACTCGGCTGCCAGAAGCGTCGGTTCGCGCTCGACGAGGGCGAACACTTCCTCAACTGCGCCTATCTCGGGCCCCTCCCGCGCTCGGTCGCCGAGGCGGGTGTGGAGGGAATCCGCCGCAAGTGCTCGCCGACCCCCTTCCCGAGCGATCGGTTCTTTACGGACTGCGACCGCGCCCGGGACCGCTTCGGACGCCTCGTCAACGCGCCGCCGGACCGGATCGCGCTCGCACCTTCCGCGTCCTACGGCATCGAGGTGGCGGCGCGGAACCTCCCGCTCGAACCGGGACAGAACATCGTCGTCCTCGGCGAGCAGTTTCCGAGCAACGTCTACGCCTGGCGGCGCAGGGCGTCGACCCACGGCTGTGAAGTCCGGACCGTGGACCGTCCCGGGCCGCCCCCGTCCGCCGCGCTCTGGAACGAGCGGCTGCTCGAAGCGATCGGGCCGGAGACCGCCGTCGTGTCTCTTCCACACTGCCACTGGACGGATGGAACCCGGATCGACCTCGAGACGGCCGGCCAGCGGGCGCGTGAAGTTGGCGCCGCATTCGTCATCGACGGTTCACAGTCCATCGGCGCCGTACCGTTCGACGTGGAACTCGTCCAGCCCGACGCCTTGATCACCGTCGGATACAAGTGGCTCCTGGGGCCATATTCGACCGCGTTCGGGTACTACGGTCCGCGCTTCGACGACGGCACGCCGCTCGAGGAAACGTGGATCTCGCGCCGCGGTTCCGAGGACTTTCGGGGTCTCGTCGACTATACCGACGAATACAGGCGAGGGGCCGCCCGATACGACGTCGGCCAGACATCCAATTTCATCCTCATCCCCATGTTGATCGAGGCGCTCGACCTCATCCTCGCATGGAACCCGGCGAATATCCTCGAATACTGCCGTGCGCTGCTCTCCGGCCTCGCGGAAGAACTGCGCGTTCGCGGATGGGCGATCGAAGACGACGAGTGGCGCACGGGGAACATCCTCGGCGTCCGCCTCCCTGCCGGCTGTGACCTGGCGGAGGTGAGCGCCCGCCTCGACGAGGCCCGCGTCCACGCCTCCCTGCGCGGCGACGCCCTGCGCGTCTCGCCGAACGTCTACAACGAACCGCGCGATATCGACGCCCTCCGCGGAGTGCTGGCGATCTACGGCTAGAGCCGGAGTCTTCTCTGGATGTTGAATCCGAGGCGCCACGAGTTCGTATCGAAGAAGTCTTCGGCGGCACCGGCGAGCGTATGCGTCGGATTCATCTGGTGCTGGTTGGTGACGACGATCTTGAAGAAGTGCCCGGGGGTGCGGATCTCGACGCCGAATGAAACGGAATCGTACTCCTGATCCTCCCTGGGACCGCTGAAGATCCACTCTCCGAAGAGGCTCCACATGCGGCTGAGGTAGATCTGACCGGTCGCGCCGACCGACAGCGTGGTCTCCCGGTCGCGGTCTTCAATACGGGGATTCCAGAGGAGGGTGGGCACGACACCGAGCGCGACGCGGTCGGCGACCCTGGTGTTGGCGATCACCTGGAAATAGGCCTGCCGCTCGTTTTCGTCGGCCGTGTCGTCCCTGCGACCGCCAGCGTGCGCGCCGCCGCGGGGCACGAGCGCGTGCCCGTGACCGGCGTGGCTTTCGTCCGGTTCGACCTGCAGGTTCCACGCCACTCCGGTCTGCGCCGCAAGCGCGATGGGACCGGTCGCGCCATCGAGGGCAAGGCCGGCGAAACGGGCGTTGAACTCCAGGTTGTCGAAGCGGTTGGAACGAAGAACGCCGATGGTGAGGTTGTCCTGGGGCGTGACCGCCAATCCAAGGCGGTTCAGCACGAAACCATCGAGTCCCCAAAGGTCGCTCGCGCCGCCGGACAGGTGGCCGAACCGGTGGGAGATCTCAATGTGCAGGTTGCCGGCGCGCGAAGGAGTTGCGGTCGGCAGCGTGGCGGACTGCGTGGAGGCGAAGACGTTCTGGGCCGCAGCCGCCCGCGGCGAACCCAGACAGACCGCGGGCAGGCCGAGAACCAGCCATCGCATTCGGGTGACGCTTCGCATTCGCGAAGCATGCGGGCCGGCGTGGCGCCCGGCAACTCTGACCGCTATCGACGCAAGGGTCGGCGGGGGAGGCCGCGCAGGACTCGAAGCCCGGTCTCGTCCGTTGCCTCCGTTGGCGCCGGCGTGACGGCCCCGTCGCGGACGATGCTGAGGACGCGTCGGGTGGCGCGGTCGATTACCAATGCCGCGCGCCCCCCGCGAGCCCGGCCGACCGATGTCGTGCCTCCGGGCCCGTTCAGCGTGAGGCGATCCAGCGTCTCCGCCCAGGCGGGGTCGAAGGGGATCGCGAAGGCGAACGCGCGGTTCTCTTCACCGATCCCGTGGGTGACCGAAGTCGGCGTGAAGCTGAGTGAGAACAAGATCCGTCCCGCCGCATCGCGGCCCGACAGGCGGTACGGGCCCGCTGCGGAGGGAAGGTGTGAGGCTGTCGGGTAAACGAAGGCCGGTTCCAGCCGCAGTTCGCCATCGTCGATCCCTCCCCAGAGAAGGAGCATGTCACCCCGCCCGGTTCGGCGATCCGCCGCGTATGCGGACGCCGACTCCCCGACTCCGCCGGCGCCCGAGAGGCGGAACTCCAGCATCCTTGTGAAGCTGTAATCGCTGATCCACTGGGGATAGCAGTAGGACATCAGGTCCCGGTACCCCTCTGGATTGAACAGATGCCCCCGATCCGGTCCGTCGCCGCCATCGTCGTTCTCGACATCCCCGAAATCGTATCCCCACACGCCGATGCGGCCGTCCGGCCACGGATAGTCGGCGTCCACCGCGCCGGGGTCCGTGACGGGTTCGTCGCAGGGCGTGTGCGGGCGTCCGAGGTTGTGCCCCAACTCGTGCGCGAATACGAGGCGGAGACGACCCGTCCTCTGCAGCAGGCCGTCCGGACCGTGCGAGCCCGTGAGGGAGCTTCGCCCGCCCAGCATGCCGAGGCCGTCGATCCAGTACGCGTCCGGGTGCCGCGAGCGCGGCTTCGGAACTCCGAAAACCCCGCTGTAGTGCTCCCGGGGGTCCTCCGCTTCCATCACCCGGAGCAGCTCGATCTCGCGGATGAGACCGACGACCCCCGCCTCCGAGGTGTCCGCCCACGTGTGGTAGGGTTCGCGGAGCGCCACGTGCAGGTCGCCGACCGGCAGCACCGTGCGGGCGTAACGCAGCACGCTCCGACCCGCGGCCGAGCCCGCCCCCATGGCGGCCGCCGCGAGTTCGTTCGCGAACGCCGCCACGCGCGGATTCACGTCGCGGTTTTCCTCCGAATGGTACTGCACCGGAACGAGAGTCATGCGCAGCGGTGGCATCCGCCGAATGTCGATCTCGTATCGGCCCTCCGCCGGGAACCGGGACCGGCTCGAGGAAGTCAGGGGGAGGGTCCCGTCCGGATCGAGTTCCACGACCATGCTCACGCCCGGCTGCAGCACGCGGCCCGGCACGACGGCGTTGAAGGACCTTTCGAGCCGGCTCTCGTCCACAGCGAGCGGAATCCCCCCGCCCGGAGGTTCAAGCGCCGTCCGGTACGCCTCCGCTCCGTCGTGAAAGAAGATCGCGGTGGCTTCCGGCCGGAAGCCGTTGACTTCGTCGGCGGTCGCGAAGACGCGAAGGAGGGCGCGCCGGTCCGCTACCAGCGGTACGCCGCCCTCCCGGTCCTGCGCCGCCTGCGTGAGATAGGCATGGGGTACGGACAGCGTGACCGAAGCGGGGTTGGACACGACGAGCGGATCCCCCGCGACGAGATCGAAACCATCGCAGCGGTCCGCGCACGCTTCGGCAAGCGCCTCTTCCGTGCCGACGGTGACGGAGACCGGGGCAGCGGCGGCGTCGCCGGTAGTGAGTGTCACGGCGGTGCTCTCCGTGGTGCCCGCTCGCACCAGGATCGAGTCGACCGACAGCGTCCCCCCGTGGGCGAAAAGCGGGAGCCGGACGTCAAAGGGCGCGCCCTCCAGAATCCGGGCCTCGATCGTGGCGGGCCCCGGAGCCGTCGGGTCCTCGTGGTCCGTTCGGACGAGCCGCACGGGGAAGGCGAAGGAGGTCTCGTTTCCTCCCAGGGTCAGCCGTTCCAGGCTCCGAAGACCTGTTAGCGCGCCCGGGGGCAGCGCGCGCAGTTCGTTGTCCTGCAGAAACAGTTCGCGCAGGCCGGCGAGATCGCTGAACGAACCCGCCGGAAGCACCCGCAGCCGGTTGTCGACCAGGGAGAGCCATTCGAGCCCGCGGAGGCCCGCGAACACGCCCGGTGGCAGGTCGGCGAGCAGGTTTCCCTTGAGATTAAGCACCTCCAGACTGGAGAGGTCTGAAAAGGCCAGGGGTGGAAGGGCTGCCAGCCTGTAGTCCTGGAGCGAGAGCCACTCCAGGCCCGAGAGAGCGCTAAGGTCGGCGGGGCGGAGGTTGCCGGGGACAGATCCGGTGCCGGCTTGGATGCCTGACTCCGGTCGTCTGATCCTTAGAGAACGCAGTTCGGCCAGCGCCTGACCGTCGGGGGCGCTGCAGTCGTCGGCCCGGAGCCCGCGCACGATCGCGGCCCGCACGGCGGCCGTGCGGTCACACACTCCCTCCCGGATGACCACCACGGCGCTCGAAGGAGTGGCGAGCACGAAGCCGCTCCCGGTCGCGGGCCGGTCCAGTGCAAGGGTGAGGACTTCCCGGGGCGGCTCGATCTCATCGTCGTCGGCGATGCGGATCTCGATGACGGCGCCGCTCGCTCCCGCGGGGACTTCGACCTCGCCCTCGCCCGAGTGCAGCACATCCGCCGAGTCCGCGTCATCCGTCAGCCGCGTGTCATCCACGCCCAGCGAATAGTGCACGGTCAGCGGCGACGCCGCAGCCTCGTCGAGCACGACCTCGACGCGCGCGATGCCACCCTCCCGCGCCTGCGCCACGCCGAGCGAGAGTGCGACGCCGGCCCCGACGGTCGCCTCGAAGCGCTGCGCGACCGAAAGCCCGCCGCCGTCGCGGGCCGTCACCTCGACCGCTGTGGACCCCGGCGCGACGCCTTCCACCGTCACCCGATCCTCGGCAACCGTCACGCGGGCCACGCGGGCGTCGAGGGATCTCGCGGCGAACGTGAGCGCATCGCCGTCCGGATCCCGGAACCAGGCGGCCGCGTCGATCCTTGCCGGATGCCCGAGCCGCACGTCGAGGTCGGGAAGGGCGTCCACCGCCAGCGGACTCCGGTTCTTTCGGGGCTCCGGCGGAGTGACGTCCGTTCCGCATGCGCCCATCCACAAGGCGGCGCCCGCGAGCGCGAGCGCGGCGGCGCGGGTTCCGTACCGGGGCCGGCGACGAGCCAAGGGTAGCTAGCCTCCGGTGGACGCAGACTCCGGCTGGCCGGCGGGCCCTTCCTGGCGTCGCACCATCACCGCCCCGCCGCTCTCGCCACGGGCGGTGAACCCCATGAGGTGGAGGAGTCCGATCACGGCCCGGTTGCGGGCCCAACGCGCCACGACGACGGCGTCGCCGCGCGCGGGATGGGGCCGTACGCCCGGAAGCCAGGGGGCCACGCGATCCGCGCCCGCCACGCGCAACAGCCGCGAGACGACGAGCCATGCGGGAGCGAGTCGGCGGACGAGGAAGAACCCGTCGTCACCCTGTCGCTGGTAGAGCGGAAGAAAGAGGCGCCCGGCGAACGCCGCCCGCACCGGCCCGGCCCGGTCCGCACCCACTTCATCTCCGGCTTGAACCGGATCGAAGTTCCGGAACCCCGAGTGCATCCGGAACCCGTCCTCTTCGGACACGACGTGCCGATACCGGACATCGACGACGCGCGGCAGACCCTCCGCCTGGCGGGCGAGGCGGGCGCGACGGTCGTCCGGGGCGGAAGAACTCTCCGCCTCGATCAGCCCCAGCGTCTCCAGCATGATCCACACCACGTCCTCGTGCGCCTCGATCGAGGACTCCGCAGCGTGCTGCCCTCCTTCGATGCCGATGCTGCGCCACCCGAGGCGGTCGAAGTACTGGAGCATGGCACCGTCGATCTGCTCCTCCAGGCCGAGGACGAGCGGGACGGGCAGCCGGAGCGCCAGTTCCCGGTTCTGGAGCGTGTCCCCGACCGTCGCGAAGGGCGCGCTTTCGGAGGAGGTCGTGTGCAGATCCAGCACGTGAATCGCGCCCCTCGCCCGCCGGCTCTCCTCTCGAATGGCCGCGAGCAGATCCCGCTGTTCCACCAGTTCCGCGCTCCCCACCATCGGAAACCGGTCGCCGTCCCCGGACGATCCGTCGGCATTCAGCGACTCCAGCACCGCGTCCACGCGCTCGCGTTGCCACACGCGATTGAGGTCCTCGTCGACGAATCGCGTGCCGGCGCCCAGCGCCTGGAGGTTGCCGCACAGACCCACGAGGTCGCCGCGCATGGGGAGCCCGGTCCGGGACAGCTCATCGAAGACGCGCTCGAGCGCGATCATCCCGGCCGGCTCGTTGCCGTGAAGGGCGGCGATGCAGAGAACGAGCGGCCCGGGCTCGGCGCCGCGATACGCGCCGACCCGCCGCGCGGGAGTCCGCCGCTGCTCCGAGGCCCTCGAGGACATCCTGTGGTTCACGCCCGCGGTCGGTGCAGCGTTTCCGCCTTCGCCGCGAACACGAAGTCACTCTCCGTGAGCCCGTCGATCTTGTGCGTCCAGATCCGAACGACGACCCGTCCCCACGCAAGGAACAGGTCCGGGTGATGGTTCTGCTCCTCCGCCATCCCGCCCACGCGATTCACGAAGTCGAGCGCCGTCACGAAGTCGGGGAAGCGATACTCCTTCTCGAGGTGGTGGCCGTCCACCACCCTCCAGTCGGCCCCGAGTTCTTCCGCAAGCGCGTCGAGGGCCGCTCCCTCCAGGGGTGGAACGCCGCCTCGACAGGGGATGCACTGCTGCTGCGCGAGCGGTATCGACATCGGATCATCTCCGTGGCTGCTGTTCGTCTCTGTCCTCAGGGCGCGTCGGAAACCGCCTGCAGGAGTTCCTCGTAGTCCGGCTCCACGCCCGCGTCCTCCGACACCCACGCATACGCCACGCGGCTGTCCGTTCCGATCACGAACGCCGACCGCTTGGAGACGCCCCGGAAGCCGTGAAACTCCTCGTACAGCACGCCCCAGTCCCGCGAAACCGTGCGGTTGAAGTCGGAGAGGATGGGGAAGGGGATCTCCTCCTCGGCCCTGAATCGGGACGTGACGAACGGGCTGTCGACGGAGATCGCGAACACCGCGGCGTCGAGCGACGCGTAGGCGCTCCACTCGTCCCGGAGCCGGCACATCTCCGCCGTGCATACCGATGTGAAGGCGAGGGGGAAGAAGAGGAGCACGATCCGCTCGCGGCCGAGGTGGTCGCCAAGATCGATCGCTCCTCCGGCTTCGTAGGGCAGCGTGAACGGCTCCACGCGGTCGCCGACCGAGACCTTCATGCTGGATGTCATGTCAGAATGCGCCTCCTCCACCTCCGCCGAAGCCGCCGCCCGAGAATCCGCCGCCCCCGGAAATCCCGCCGCCCGAGAAGCTCGATCCCTGGGCGCTGCGCGGCGCGGACTGCATCACGCTGTGCGTCTCCGCGGACATGCTGTTCAGGTTCGAGACCAGAATGTGAGAGTTGAACGTCGAAAGAGCGTGCCCATGATACCAGTCCGGGGGTTCGCGATACAGGTCCCGGAAGGCCCGCGACCACTGCGCCGCGACGCCGAGCGCCATGGCGTACGGAAGACACTTCTCGAACATCTCCGGGCCCGTGATCTTCCGCCTGTAGCGGTCGGATTCGACGCGCGTGAGGAATTCCTCGAACCCCTTCACTTGCCGAAGCAGCTCCGTCCCCCTCTTCGTGCGCGCCGGCATGAAGAGTCCGAAAACCACGATGACGAACGCGGAGGCGATGGCCGCCCCGAGCACGGCCCCCATCGCCAGCGGCAGCACGGCTTGGGCGAGCAGCCCGCCGAAGAAGATCACGATGCCGACCAGGAACCCCAGACCCACGTATTTCCCGGCGACGATGGTCGGCGATTCCGTGTACACGCCGTGTTCGATGAGCGTCGCCAGCAACTTCGACTTCAGTTCCGGGAGGTCCTTGTAGAAGCGGTCCTTGAGGTCCGAGAGCCGGCGGATCCTCCGCCCCCCGAATACCGCCCGCAGGAGCGCGCTTTCGTGCGGGGCCAAGCGGTCTTCCGGGTCGTCGCGCCGCTTGAAGAGGTAGTCCTTCTCCTCGCGTTCCTCGATCGTCAGGTGCCCCCGAACGGCGAGGTCGATCAGCGTCGCCGTGATGTCGCGCAGGTCGGCCCGGTTGTCGATGATGACGCCGACCTCGGCGGGCGTCAGATCGCCGGGCGGCTCGTAGCGCGGCTCGATCGACCCGATTTCGGGATCCCGGCCCCGCTCGTTCCAGCGCCGGTACATGAAGGCGAGGACGAAGAAGGGCAGGAAGAGCGGCCAGTTGTCGAACAGGTACATGCCGGCGCGGTCGATCGCCGTGGGCCGCCGGACGACGCCGGCATCCCATCCGACCCCGATCGTCAGGCCTTCCCGGAAGCCGAGCGGCCGGTCGGTGCGCACGTCGATCCGGGTACCCGTGACATCGACCGTCGCGTCGCGGCCGGTCGCACCGTAACCCCCGGTGAAGGCGTGGGCGCGCACCCCCCCGACGGCCGGCGGAAGCCTCACGGTCGCGCTCGCCGTCTCGATCGGGACCGGCCATTCGGTCCCCGTTACGTTCCAGTACAGTTCGTCGTACGCCTCGACGATGCCGTCCGCTCCTTCATCCGCCTCGAAGAAGCGGAGCCCGTTCGTCACGCCGTAGGAGAGTCGAACCGTGCGCACCGTGTCGGCCGCGCCGGGTACCCAGATCCTCGTGTTCAGGTAGTCCCCATCGCGCTTCGACTCGTAGCGCAGCGGACTCCCGTCCGCGTCCGTCGCCGCATTCACCGAAAGGCGCAGCTTGTAGCGGAACCCGTTGGTCCGGTGCTCGACGGCAATCGTCCGGTAGATTCCGTTGTAGCTTCCATTGAACCGGGGCCGGATCGTTTCGGTCACCTCGATGGCCCCGCTCTCCAGCACCCGGATGTCGGCGTGGAAGTCCTCGATGCGCCAGGAGCGCTCCTGCGCGGCCGCCGGAGGTGGGACGAGACAGAGGACGCCGGCCATGGCGCCTGCCAGCATGGCGGCTCGGGCCGCCGCCTCCGCGTCTCGTCGCGGACGCCGAAGCTTCACGAGAAGGCCACCCTCGGCCCTTCGCGCCGCCGCTCGTCGTCGAGCGAAAAAAACTCCCGGCGTGTGTGGCCGAACAGCCCCGCCAGCAGGTTCGTCGGGAAGACCTGCAGCTTCGTATTGTAGTCCCGGACGACGGCGTTGTAGTAGCGTCGCGCGTTCTGCACCGCCTCCTCGATCTCATCGAGGGAGCCCTGAAAGTCCGTGAACGCCTCCACCGCCCGCAGCTGCGGGTAGGCCTCCGAGAGGGCGAAGAGCTTCCCGAGCGCTACCGCGAGCGTCCCCTCCGCCGCCCCCGCCTCGGTGGGTCCC
>VXMQ01000164.1 GCA_009841015.1 Candidatus Palauibacter denitrificans
AACCGGGACATTTTCCATGCCGATAACCGGGACATTTTACGTGCCGATTGACATGCACGCCCATGCCGCCCTCCCCGCCGGGTCGCTCCCGTACCAACGATCCCTCCGGGAAGGGGGTTTCCGCCGACGAGGAACACGACACTCGCCGTCATCGGGGCCGCAGTCCGCGACTGGCAGACAAGCCACTTCCCCCGCGAGTTTCGGATAGGCGGATCGTGGAAACGGACCTCCGGGAGACAAACAGGGTGCGGGGGCTGATGAAGCCGCTCACATTGTATGCGGACATGGCGAATTGGATCGACTTGGCCGAGGAACGCGTGGATTCAGGACCACTCGAAAACGCCATAGCGGGCGGGCGGGTTGTCCCCGTTTTGTCGCTCGTTCACTTGTTGGAACTGGCTGCGAACGCAAACACGGCTGGGAGGGATCGGGTCGCGGATTACATGGAGTCGCTCCGAGCGGTTGGCCCGTTCAAGTGGATCCAACATTACCGCGAGGTGATCCGCCGGGAAGCTACGGCCTGCTTCAAGGCGTTCGGAGACAGATGGGAGTCGCCGGTGGTGTTCTTCGATTCGTTCCACGAGACGCTGCCCGATGCAGACCCACAGATCATCATGACGGTCGGCGAAGGCATGCCTCGGCGGATTTCTGAAATGGTGGATGTCCTGCCAAGGAGCGAGGCCTTCCGGAAGTACCTCGACGATTGTCGGGACTACCCGCAGTTCAGGCGGCGCATCGTGAGTATACGTCGTGCGAGAAAAGCCGAGAAGCGATTCACCGACACCGAGAAGCGTAGCTGGCTGGCAGAGTTGGTGCCCGGTCACGTCAACATGACGTTTGGGCTGGTGCCTGTGGGCGACGATCTGAGAAAGAAGTTCGCCGAGTCCGTCGATCTGTCGAGGTGCCCCGCCTTTCGTGCGAGTTGGGCGTTCCACGAAGGAGCCAATCTCGATCCCAAGGGCGCGCGCAAGGGCGACATCCCAGACCTCTGGCACCTCACCGGCGTTGCGTATTCCGATGTGGCTTTCGCAGACAAGAGGACCGTGGAGGTGCTCCGAAAGGGTGCCTACGACAAGCTGCCCCAGCGTAACTCAGAGTTTTCGGGGTGGGTTCGGAGCCTCGCGTAGCGAAGGACTCCCGCGGCGCTGCTGGCCAAACCGCTAGCAGCCTGCTCAGTCTCGATCTTCCCGGCCCGGAGCCAGTCGAGGTAGTCGGCCCAAGCCTGCATCATCACACGCCGCTCGGGCAGGAACGCCGTCCGGTTGTAGGCCCGACGGTTTGGATTCCGCACGGCGTGAGACAACTGGTGCTCGATGAAGTCGGGTCGGAACCCCAGCACCTCATCCAGAATCGTGCGCGCCATCGCCCGGAACCACGTGCATCGTCATCCGGTCGGGCGGGATATCCAACGCCCGGAACGCGCTCCAGAGCGTGCCACGGCTCATCGGCAACTCCCTGTGCGAATGGCGTGAGTTCGGGAAGACGTAGCGGCCGCACCCCGTCATGGGATGACCTCGTGCAGGATCGCGACCGCCTGACGCGCCAAAGGCACCACCTGCGGCCTGCCGGTCTTCGTGACTGTGTAACGCCACTCAGCCCGCTCAAGGTCGATGCCCGCCCACTCCGCCGTGTTCACGATGGTTTGCCCGCGAGCGGCCTAGTAGAGCCTCGCCACCCCCGCCCATCCGGCTCTCTAGGCCGAGGCCGGCGAGATCACGAGCCGTGGCCAAGGACGCCGAGAAGCTCATCGGCCTTGCCGGACTCCACCTTGGCCCGCTCTTTCCCGTGGTCGGCGATGCCTTGGCCGACGATGTACGCTACGAGAGGCAGCAGCGCCTCTTCCGAGATTGGGAGACCGAGATCTTCGAGGACGACCACCGCCACCCCCGTGACGGCGGTCAGGAACTTCTTCGAACCAAACATCGTCACGATTGCGTTTCGCACAGGCCTCCTCCTGTAGTGTTTGCACCATTTACAAACTACGCCCTCGCAGGGCTTTGGACACTCGGGCATGACCGCCGGGCAGCCCCTTCAAGTCGGAACGCGCGCTCAGGAGTTGACGGTGCCGTCCGGTTGGACCAATCCTTGAACGGAATTAGTTCGTGTGACACAGACACTGGCAAGGCGGTGGCCGTGCGAAACATCACCGTATCCGTTGACGAGGAAACCCATCGACGTGTCCGTGCCCGGGCGGCGGAGCTGGACACGTCGGTCTCGGCCCTGGTGCGGGACTTCCTGAAGCGTCTCGTGCCGCGCACCGAACCACGGGGGAACTGGAAGACTCAACCCATCGAGTCCGCGCTTGAGCGCAGGCGAAGACTGTTCGACGACGTTTTCGCCGACTTCGACGCCCGCGGCGTTGGGCTGCGCGCGGCCGACAACCTGCCCCGCGAGGCGCTCTACGACCGTTCGGAAGTGGATCCGCCCCGTCCCTGGAACATCGACAGGTAATCCGACCCGATGCGCCTAGTCGACACGAACGTGCTGCTCTACGCGGCGAGCATCCTCCCCGAGGAAGAAGCCAAGCGCCTTCGTGCTCGGGAACTCTTGGCGGAGCGGGACCTCGCCGTCTCGGTGCAGGTGCTTCAGGAATTCTACCACCAGGCGACTCGCGCCACCCGGCCCGATCGACTCTCCCACGACGACGCCGTGCGCTTCCTCGAGCCGGTGTTGGAGATGCGAGTGCAGGCCGTGACGCTCGGCGTATTCCGGGACGCGGTTTCGATACGCCGACGCTTCGGCCTTTCCTATTGGGACGCGGCGATTCTCGCCGCCGCCCGGGCGCTCGGCTGTGATGCCGTCTACTCCGAGGACATGAGCTCGGAGCAGGACTACGGCGGGATTCGGGTGGTCAACCCTTTTGAACGCCCATTCCGCCCATGACGACGAAACTTGCGCAGACTGCGGTGTCGAACGCCTGATCTGCGGGGGTTACCCGCCCGAGGCCCAGGTCTATAAGGTAGCGCGCCATCTGCCGGGTAGTCATTTGCCGCATCGTAGACTAATCTAGTCTAGTCTCGTGGCCTTCGGGGGATAGAGAAGGATGGCGATGAACAACTACATGATGACGGTGACGCTGGCAGTTCTTCTCCCTAGTAGCGGGGTTTCCGGCCAAGACGAGGTGGCGGACAGGGTACGTCGTACAGTGGAGATGCTGGAGCTGGTCGAACTCGCGAAGACGGACCGGGAAGCGGCCATGTTGGTTTTCTCCGGCGCGCACCAGGCGGCGGCGCGGATCGTGGAGGACCCGAGTAACTGGCAAACGTTGCCGGATGAGTTGGACATGTACTTCGACTACAGCCGCGACATCATCGTCGGTGAGTTCGGGCCGGTGCCCGATGCAACGCGCGACTTGATCGCCGAAGCGTTCGTACTCGTCGCCATCGAGGATGCTGAAAGCGGGCGGTGGTACAACCGCGTGGCTGAAGCGGGCGAGGCGGGATTCGAGCGCGTCGACCAAGCTCTGTTCCAGATCTACACCACTCTGCGTGAGCGCAACCCCACAAGGGCCAGCATCGTTATCAACGGGTATGCGGACCGTCCGCCGGAGCGCGCACTGCCGTACCTGTCCCGACTCGTCGCCCAGCAAGACGACAACGTGGCCGCGATGACGGCGATTGAGATCATGGCGCAGGCAGGACCGCAAGGCGCTGACGCCATCATGGCGCTTGAGCGCGCTGGAACCGTGAACGATTGGGTCTGGCACGCCATCCGCTGGGGCACGCATGGAACGAACGAGGTTTGTCCGCATGCGCCCGATTTCACGCCCTGCGTACACAACGTCATCCTTGGGAACCCTGTCGGAACCATGCAGATCGGTTGCCGCGACTTGCCTCGGATCCGTGAAGCCTTTCCGCCCGAGGAATACCAAGAGATGGTGCGAAGGCTGTGTAAACCGCCGATGACGATCGGGGGATCGGTGCCCCCGGTCGCAGCGCCCTCGTACCCGGACAGCAAGTCAGACGCCGGGTTGCGAGACCCTCACGCGCATTGCCGAAGCCCACGGGATCAGCGGTAGTCCGGCAACGCCGAGGACGACGACCGCGCACGCGCCGGATCCGGATGGCCATCACCGCGCTAACTCCGCAGCCCGAGAAGACATCCGATCCGGCAAGTCGGCGGGGCAGTGGCGACCGTCGCCGGTCGCCGGTCGGCTCCGGGCCGGGGCACAAGTCCCAGGGAGGTGCTCGGTGGCACTGGGTCGCT
>VXMQ01000149.1 GCA_009841015.1 Candidatus Palauibacter denitrificans
GGTGGGCGTCACCTCCTCACCGTAGATGTCAAAGAGCGTACCCAGAGTGAGCGGCTTGGGCTCGGCCTCGGCCTTGCCGTTGGGCTCGTGAACCGCGAAGCCCGCGGCGGCCTCGTCGGCCTGCCGCTTCGCGCGAGTCCAATCGCGGTGTTTGAGCGACCGCGTGAGCCTGCGCCCGTTCTCCCGCCACTCAATCTGGAAGAGACCAGTCTTCGGGTCGGGGAAGACCCTCACCCGGTTGCGGCCCCACTCGCCGGCGCTGTAGGAGCGCCGGTCACGTTTCGTGCGTGCCATCATTCGATTCCTCTCGATTCGATGGACTGCACGATCCGCCTTCCCGGAAGCTCGCGGAGAGAGTGCGCCCGCGCCAGACTCACGGCTCCCGTTTGCGAACGCGACCATCAGCGGCTCGGCCCCGCATCGCGGTCCGGCCCGGGCGTCGGCGGCCGTATCACCAGCCGCGTCCGCTCGGTCTCGCGCCGGTGGATGTCCCATAGTACTCGGCCAAGCGTGTCACTTGCCCGTCGAGCCGCTCGATTTGCCGCTGCAAGGCTTCGTTCTCCCCGCTCTGCCGCTCGGCGTGCTGCCTCAAGGCTTCGACGTATTCTCGCAAGACTTCGGCGTACTCGTGCAAGGCTTCGATCTGCCCGGAGTGCCGCCGCTGTTCCTGCTCGTACTGCTCGGACAACCTCCGCAAGGCCCTCGTCAACTGCTCCTCTAACGCGGTCATAGACCTCCTTCACCTGTTCGACAGCTTCACGGCAGGCCGATCGCGCCACGTCCAGTCCGTGTTGTCCAGCGTCCCCGCTGGCAGCACCACGACCCGCTCTCCCTCGATCTCCAGCAGCGCGACCCCCCAGGTGTCCACCTCCATTTGCGCGAGCGTCTCCCGCGCGTCTTGGATGTCGTAGTCCAGTTCGGCGAGCGTCTCGATCCGGTCCCGAATGCTCGACGTCAACCAGCGCATCGTCGCCCAGCTTCCGCCGAAGAAACCGATCCAAAGGCTCAGGCCGACGATCAGGGGCCGTTGCCACGCCTTTGCCAGCAACTCGCGCATGTTCCCGACCGCCACCTCCGTATCGCGCTCGATTGTACTGAGCGCGTTCCTCGCGACGCGCCGCGAGTTCTCGGCGAGCCGCTTCAGCTCGCTCGCGGTCAACTCCTCGATCTCCCTGCGTTCGTTCTCCAGCCGTCGCCTTAGCCGGTCGCTCAAATCGTTCGCGGTCGAAGTTCTCTCCATACAGTTCTCCCTTGAGACGCCAGCGGTCCCCGGTCTCGGGGTCGAGCGCGGTGAGGTATTCCTTGCCTTGGCGCGGCACTTCGAGGCCCGCCTCCCGGAGCGCGGCGACGACATCGTGGCGGTTGCTCACCATGCCGTGCTCGACGCGCTGGATCAGGTAGTCCCGGATCAGGTCGCGCGGGGATGCTTCGAGCCGGAGCCCCGTCCGCAGCTGGGCCGCCTCGATGTAGGCGCGGTGTCCGGGCTGCTGCACTCTGGCTCTGGCCGGATCGTCGGGACGGCCCCAGCCGTGTTCGTGGTTGAAGGCGTCCCGGAGCGGATCGAACGTCCGTTGCCAGCCCGGAGGGGCAATGTTCAGGCTTCGACCGGTCTCCAAGTCGCACCGCGCGGCGAGGACATGGACATGGGCACCGCCGCCCTCCTCGCGGTGCAGCACCGCCGCCCACGCGTAGCGGTCGGGCTCCAGCCCCGCCCAAGCCGTCTTCTCGAAGTCTTCGAGGACGGCTTCGATCTGCTCGTCGGTGGGATGGTCGTCCGGTGCCCAGGCGATCACGCCGGACGTGTACTTGTGCTCGAAGCCGAGCGAGTCGGACACCGCGGCGACCATGTCGGGGTTGCCCCGCAGCACCTCGACGCCCTCGCGCGGCTTCCCGGCTGCGTCCTGCTCCCCGAGGAGGTACTTGGCCGCGGCCCGTGCCGACCCGGTCCCGTGCGCGAGAAACTTAACGTGCATCGCGATCCGGGTTCTCGAAGCGGGCCAGCGCCGTAAGCGCCCGTTCGATGGCGACGAGGCGGGCGAGGACCTCGACGGCCTCGGCCGCCCCCTTATGGGTATTCGCCCACCGCGCGATCTGGTTCAGGTTGTTCCCGATGCGCGCCGCCTCCCGCGTGCGCTCGCGCTCGACCTCCGCGTGCGGCACGGTCCAGGTCCGCGCCCGACCGAGCGACCGGCGCACCAGATCCGACAGCGTCAAGCCTGCGGAGCGCGCCTTGGCGTGCCACTCGGCACGCTCCGCGTCGCTGGCGCGGACCTTCACCCAAACGGGGCGTCCGGCGCTCACGGCGCGCCGTTTCCGTTGCGGGGGTCACAGGGGGCGCAGCCCCCCGCCAGCCCCTCCGGGAGACACACGGAGTGTGGCCACGGGGGGTAGGCTGGCTTCGCTACATAAGCCGCTACCGATCCGCCCTTGGGAGCGGCGTCCGGGACACGGCGGCCGCCGTCGTCGCAGCGGTGCCGGGGCACCTCCGCGAGCACTCCGGGGAACCCGTTCAGACGGACCTCGCGAGGCGCGGCTGGCGGTGGGACGGAGACCGGCGATGCCGGGCCGTCCATGCACTCTGGAAGCCGGAGCGGCGAACGATCTCGCCAGCGCCCATGTCGCTGAGCACTGGCACCGGTTCCGCATTGGGGTGGATCAAGCTGACTACTTGCGACTCCTCCGGTGTTTCGACTCGTTCGCTCGGGCCGTCCCTCACGCTTCGGTGACCCGAAGGGCCGCGCATTACGGATTCCATCAGCAGTTGGTTTCAATCCAGCCATCGGGCACTGAAGCTGCCGACGCTGACCCGCGCCGATATCGAGGGCCGGATCGCAAGTTTCATGGACCCCGAAGTCCGCCGGGGACGTGAGGCCGCGTCCCCGAGAAACACGGTTCATCCGCGTGTCGAACAACTGCTTCGGTGTGTCCATGACTCGAACGCTGAACGACCGCCCGCCAGCGAGTCAACCCGCCCGAAAGCGCCCTTTGTCCAATAGCGTTCAAGGATGTTCAATGACGTAAAGCAGCCGGAGGAGGCCGTCGCCAACGGGCCGGGAAAACACCCCCTCCGGCACTTGGCGAGCCTCCCTGCGCGGCCTTCCCGAAAGAGCGGTCGTTCCGAAGGGTGTCGCGAACGGCGGTTGTATGCCCGCGGCGTTGCTCGGCCTACAGCTCTTCCGCGCTCGGCCGCCGTTCGGCGCTTACTTCCACTCCTCGTCGGGGAGGTGGGCGCGGTTCAACTCGTCGGCGCGCTGAGGCCAGTCCGGCATCGCCCGGTCCATGATCTTGCGGAAGCGCTCGTTGTGGCTCGGTTCGACGAGGTGGACCATCTCGTGAACCACGACGTACTCAATGCAGGACAGCGGCTTCTTGGCCAGTTCGGAGTTCAGCCAGATGCGGCGGGCCGCCGGGTTGCAGGTTCCCCAGCGCGTCTTCATGCGGCGGACGCGCCACTCGGCCACCCGCACGCCGATCCTCGGCTCCCACTTGGCGGCCCATGCGGAGAATCGCTCGCGGAGACCAGCCCGATACCAAGCATACAGCATCGCTTCCCGGGCGTCGCGACCGGTCGCGGAGCGGACCCGCATTTCGATCCAAGCGTTCCCCCTCAGGCGAATCCCTACCGGGCCGGACGATTCGATCACGTCCAGCCGGTAGCGCCGCCCCTCGAAGTAGTGGCTCTCGCCGGACACGAACTCGCGGCGGGACTGGCGCTCCTGCTTCAGGAACCCGTCGCGCTTCCGCCGAATCCACGCCAGCCGCGAAATCACCGCCAGCCGCACGGCCTCGTCGTCGAGGCGCAGCGGGGCGGCAACGCGCACACGTCCCTCCGGCGGGTAGACGCCCAGATGCAGGTGCTTGATGTCCTTGCGGACGACCTCGACGGAGATGCCGCCAACCTCCAGCAGGGAAGCCGAGACCGATCCGGCGGATCCGTCGGCGGATGCCCGGACGCGCGATTCAGTACTCACTCTGTCCCTTCACGATGTCGAAGATCGCGGCCGCGCTGGCCCGGTAGGCTCCGAGCGCCTCGTGGATCGCTTTCCTGATGTACGTTTCCTTGATCGGGTTGTCGCGCCAAGCGTCCCTCCGAGCCTTTCGAACAGCCCGGTCGACGGCCAGCGCGACGGACTCTCTCGGGTCGCCCTCCGGTTCGGGCATCGGCAGCGGCGGTGCCTCGGGGAGATTGTCGTAGATCGCGCGCAAGGCCGCGGTATTGATGGTCGCCGGCCGCGCCCCGCCGTCCTCGCCGCGTCTTACCTTGGCGGCCAGCGCGGTCACGCGCTTCAGGTAGTCCTCGTAGGCGATCGCCTCCTCGCGCCGTTGCCGGATCAACTCGTCGAGCAGGCTGGACATCCGTTCGTAGTACTTCGGATTGACGGACATCTCGTCCACGATCAGGCGGCGGACGTTGTTCTCGATGGTCTCGGCGACGGAGCGCCGGTTCCCCCGGATCCCATCGGGCAGCGAGCCGACGGCGTCCTCGGGGCGTTCGACGAGCAGATCGACGAGCGTCATGTCGTCGAAGGTGGACAGGACCTTGGAGTCGTCGGCGCGGATGTAGGCGTCCAGAAGATGCCGCATCGCGGGCTCGAACATCTTCAGGTCCACGAAGTCGCCGCTGTTCAGCTTGATTTCCTGGCGGACCTTCTCGTAGTGGTCCACTTCGTCCCGGGTGGCCCTCCGTTCGGCGTCCGTGTAGCCCGCCGCGAGCATCTCGTTGGCCAAGTCCGCGTAGGCACGAAGGAACGCGGCCACGAGCCGGTAAAGGGTGAGACGCTTGCGTTCGTTGGCCGCCAGCTGGCGGGCCGCCTCCTCGCCGCCGCCCGTGCCGTCCTGACAGAAGTAGCGCAGGTACGCGGCGGTGTCGCGGGGCGGATCGACCCCTTCGCAGAGCGCGCGGACGGCCTCGCGGCCCGCCTCCAGCCGCTTCCGTCCCCGCTCCAGACGATCCGTCAGCAGCCCTTCCACGTCCTCGCGGTCGTAGCCCTCGAAGGCTTCGCCCGTGTAGTTCCGGATCGCGCCCTCCAGCGAACGGAACAGATCCTTGTAGTCGATGACGTGGCCGTACTCCTTGTCCTCGCCATCAAGGCGGTTGACCCGGCAGATCGCCTGAAACAGGCCATGGTCCTGCATCTTCTTGTCGATGTAGAGGTACGTCGCGGGCGGGGCGTCGAACCCGGTCAGCAGCTTGTCCACGACGATAAGGAGCTTCATCCGCGCCGGGTCCTTCACGAACCGCTTCTTGACGTCCTTCTCGAACTGCTCGGCCTTGTGCATGGCCGTGTCTTCGGGCTCGCCGAAGTGGTCCGCGAGCATGCGCCGGTAGACCTCGTACTTGAGCAGCTTCTCGGTCGGACCCTCCCCGGTCTCCTCGCCCGCGATGTCCCTCGCGGCCGGCTGGTACGACGTGACGATCGCGCACCTGCCCTTCAGGTGGGTCTCGCTGAAACGCTGGAAGAAGCGGCAGGCCGCGTAGATGCTGTCGGACACGAGCATGGCGTTGCCCCGCCCGCTCTTGAGCCGGTCGCGCGTCTCCATGTCCAAGAGGATGTCGTCCACGATCTGGTCGATCCGCTCGCGCGAACTCGTGACCTTCCTCATGGTGCCCCAACGCTGGCGCAACTGCGCCTTGGCGAGATCGCTGAGCCCCTGGGTCTTCAGGTCGAACCACTGGTCGACTTTCGCCTCGGAGGTCAGGTGCTGGTCGATGTCGCGTGCCTCGTAGCGCAGGTCGAGCACCACCTTGTCGCGGATCGCCTCGTCGTACTTGTAGGTGTGGATGTAGGGGCCGAAGGTCTCGATGCTGCGCCGCTTGTCGGACTTGAGCAGCGGCGTGCCGGTGAAGCCGATCAGGGTGGCCTCCGGCAGCAGCTTCTTCATCGCATCGTGGAGCTTGCCCGACTGCGTGCGGTGGCACTCGTCCACGAATACGTAGATGTCTCCGGCGGGCCGGGAACCGCCGTAGATGTGGGCGCGAAGGTCGCTCACGTAGCGGTCGATGTCGCCCTCCTCCGAACCGCCGAACTTGTGGACGAGCGAACAGATCAGCGACAGGGCGGGATCGCGGAGCGCCTCGGCCAAGTCCGCGCCGCTTTTCGTGCGGTGGATCTCCTCGTCCACGCCAACAAAGACCTGCTCGATCTGGTCGTCGAGTTCCGTGCGGTCGGTGACGACGAGCACGCGGCCACCGGTAACGTTCTCGCGGATCCACTTCGCAAGCCACACCATCGTCAGGCTCTTCCCGCTGCCCTGGGTGTGCCAGATGATCCCGCCGTCGCGCCGCTTCACATGGGACTGCGCCGCCTTCACGCCGAAATACTGGTTGTGGCGGCAGATCTTCTTGGCGCCCGCGTCGAACACCACGAAGTCGTGGATCAGTTCGAGGAAGCGGCCCGGTGCGCAGAGGTCGGCGAGTTCCTGGAGAAGCGACGAATCGGAGTTCGATGCGGGCGGGGATGCCCCAGCCTCCTTCCAGCGCAGCCAGTACTTCTCCGGTGTGCCGACCACGCCATATCGGAGCCCCTGCGAGTCGTTGCCCGCCATCACCAACTGCACGGTGGTGAAGAAGTGCGGGATGAAGTGCTTCTTCTGGTTGGCGAGGTTCTGGCGGATCCCCTCGGACACCGACACGGTCGAGCGCTTGAGTTCGAGGACGCCCAGCGCGATGCCGTTCACGTAGAGGACGAGATCGGGCCGCTTGGTGTTCCGGCCGCCGACCGTGACCTCCTCGGCGATGGCGAAGTCGTTGGCGGACGGATCGTTCCAGTCGATCAGATCAACGGTGGCCGTGTCCTTGCCGACCCCGGGACGCACCTTCGCGCCGTAGCGGAGAAGGGTGTAGACCTCCCGGTTGGCTTCGTAGAGGGTGCGGCTTCCGCCCAGCGCGGCGGCTTGGTCGAGCTTCGCGACGGCCTTCGCGATCAGGTTCGCCGAATGGCCGCCGCGCTTCAGGAAGCTGGCGAGGATCCGGGATTCGACGTTGCGGTTGCCGTCCCGCTCCCGCCAGTCGCCGAGGTAGCGGTAGCCGAGGCCGTCCCGGAAGAGTGCGACGACCCGCCGCTGCGTCTTGATCTCCCTTTCGCCGACGGGGGTCACGACCGGGGCGATTCGGATTCGAGGATCTCCCAGTGCCCCTTCTTGGTCGGTCCCACATGACGGATGCGGCCCGCCTTGCGGAGCTTGTCGAGATGGTACTTGACGCCTTCCGGCGTGATCCCGATGCGGGAGGCAAGGGCGGCGCGCGTCAATGTCGGATCGCTTCGCAGGAGAGAGAGGATGCGGTCGCGGGTAGGCATCGAATCTGCCTTGCCGCTGCCTTCTTGGGTAGTATCGCCGGTTTTCTGGGTAGTCTTGGCGAGTTGCTGGGTAGTATCGCGGCCTTCTTGGGTAGTCTCTCGCCGACCGCCTTGGGTTTCCTGGGTAGTCGCTCGACCGGAGCCACGCCCCTGGCCCTTGCCGCCCGCCCGCCGGATTCGGGTGATGAATCCCGCGCCCGCCTCGAACTCGGGCTCCGGCAGGCCCGCCTCCGTGCAGCGCCGGATCATGTCCACCGTCCCGGTGCCCATCTTCTCGATGTAGCGAAGCAGGTACATCGACTCCGCGATCAGCGGGTTGGCGGGCAGCGACTGGTGCGCCACGCGCAGCTTCTCCACGGTGAGCGGCGGCGGCAAGCGGCCGGAGTTCATGACCTCCAGACGGTCCGCGAAGAGCATGACCTGAACGCTGCTGTTGTCGGTGTAGTCCCGGTGCGCCACCGCGTTGACGATGGCCTCCGTGACGACCTCTTTCGGGATCTCGTAGTCCACGGGTGCCTGCACCGTCTCAGCCCTCGTGCCAACGGCAAGGGCGATCTTGCTCATCACGAAGTCCACCGCCTGGTCCACAAGCTCGAAGACCGTGCCCTTGTACACTTGATGGGACGGGATCGGCTTGGCGACTTCGGTTCCGTGGAAGTGCGCGCACTTGACCTCCGAAGAGATCAGGAAGCGTTGCGGGGCTCTGCCGAACAGAAGCACGGCGGCGTTCGTGAGCCGTCCCCTGTTCAGCAGGTTCAGGTGCCGGAGCAGGTCCGCGGGCGGAGTCTCCTCCGGCAATGGGAACTGCCGCGACCTCCGCGCCACGCGGATGAAGCGGTACATGCCCTCGGCGTTCAGGTCGTCAAGGGTCGCCCCCGAGCAGCGGGCCGCGTCGAACGGCCCGAAGCGCAACAGTTGCCTCGCTTCGAGGTATTGCACGAGCGCGGCGTACAGGCCCGACACCAACTCCGCCGATGTCGCGAAGCGCTTTCTCACCAGACCGGCCTGCGCCCTGCCGATCAGCGCCCGCATCTTCGGGTGCCGGTCGGCTCCGTCAGGTCCCTTCAGGAAGATCAGCCGGTGCTTCTCCAGTTGGGTGGCCCGGTCGAACTCGTGCTCGGTGGGCGAGACTCCATGCGCGTCCTCGAAGCCGTAGTCAGTCCCGAACAGGCCCACGTAGATCTCGCACCGCTCGACTTCGTCCAGATAGACCTCGTCGGGCCGCCGGTCGGAAGCCGCAACGTCCTCGAACAGGAAGACCTCGAAGAAGCGCCGCATCAGCGGATCCCCGCGAAGGTAGTCGCGCAGATGCTCCCGCTCCCGCGCGAACTCGCGCTGGACGCTGCTGATGAAGATGCGGATCGGCGTCATTGGTCCGATCCGTTCTCGGCGACGGCATTCGGGATCGGAAGCCGGATCGAACCCGTGAGAAGCTGCTGCATCATGCCCTGCTTGACGGCCCGGGTCTTGGCGAGGCGGCGCTCCAGCGCGGCGATCTCCGCATCCATGTCGGCGAGGATGCTGGCGATGGCCCGCTGTTCTTCTAGAGTTGGCGGGCAGGTGACCCGCAGCCCACGGACATCGGTGCCATTGATCGCGGGGTAGTTGGATCCGACCAAGAGGGCCTGTAGCTGCGCATCCACGATGTCGCCAAACAGGTGGGCGAACAGAAAATGAGGCTCGCACCGATCCCGTTTCGCCCGAAGGACGGCGAAACCCGTGGAGCAAACAGCGTTCAGCAGCCGCCCGTCGAAGAACAGGTGACCGCGTAGCGCCGGACGCACCGTTGACATCAGAACGTCGCCAGCGCGGACAACGCGGCGAGCCCGTGAGGGAGCGGTCCGGAACGACTCCTTGGTGTAGCCTGCCAATCGACCGGCATCAACGCCGTCTATCGAAATGTAGTTGAACGAGAAGTCTGGAGGGGTACTGGCGGACAGATTCTCAGGATCCACTTCGGCAAGCTCGCCGACCCGCCTCGTCTCCCATTCGCCGCTGAACCCCGGCAGCCGCGTCCTACCGGTCAGGAGTTGCTGCATCGCTGCCTGCTTGATCGCCCGCTTCTTGGCGATCAGCGCCTCCAACGACCCGATCAGGGCATCCACGTCGCCAAGGACGGCGGCGATGGCTTGCTGTTCGGGGAGCGGTGGGAGCGGAAGCTGTAGAGCCAGAAACCGTTGTTTCGAAAAGGTTGTAGCGCGTGGCTCCCTGCGCCAGCCCGTACATTGCCGTGCGACCCGGCTTTCCTCGAAAAAGGTACGCTAGATACAGCGGGTCGCATCGGCCACGGTCGAGGATACGAAGGCCAAAGCAAAAGCTGTTCAGGTAGAGGTCATTCGCGTCAACCGCTGCCATCGAACCCATGGCGAGGTCTTCGGGCGTTTCGGATGTCGCATTGAATAGCACGTCACCCACCCGGACACGGTTCTGCGACTCGTGGCGGGCGATGCGAACTCGGTCAAATCCACGCGGAGTGAGGATCACATTCTCCAAGACATCGAGAAAGGAGATGTACCGCGCGCTCCCTGTCCCAAAGTCCGACTTGGTCTTGCCGGCAAGACCGCCGTAAGTCCCTGCGATCCGTCCAAGAGTGACCTCGGCCCACTCCCCGCCGAACCTCCACCGCCCGCTCAACCCGCGATCCCCATGTCGCGCAGGTGCGACCTGACACGGGCTTCAAGCTCTTCCGCCCGCAGGGCGAGTTTCGGAAGCGCCTCGGTATACCGCGCTTCCAGTACCGCAACGCGGTCCACGAGCCCGGTCGTCAGGCGGTTCACCTGCTGGTTGATCGCTTCCTCAAGGCTGGCCATCCACTTGCCGCGCACCACCATATCGGCGATCTCCGGTGGCGTCAGGGACGCGTAGCGCGCCAGAATCTCCGCATCAAGCAAAGTCCGCGCTTCCTTCGTTGCCCTCTTCGCCTTGGCCTCCGCCTTCATCAGGTCAAGGCAAACTTCCAGCGTGTCGCGCTCGTCTGGATCCCCGTCACCGCCGCGAATCTCCTTGAGCCGAGCCCTCACGGCGGCCTGCGTCACGTTCCCGGCGTCCGTCGTCGCGCCGTCCAACAGCCCGTCCTCGCCGGTGTTCTCTTCGACAAACGCCTCCACCTCGCGCCCAATCCGGTCCTGCTCGGCAATCAGAAACTCCACCACGCGCTCCTCTTCCGAGAAGTAGCGCCCGGCCACAAGACCCGGTGGAAGCAGATCCATCTTGTACTTCGTCCGCTTGACCGTCAGGTCGGGGGACTCACCCGCCTGCCGCTTCCCGACCAGCACTCGCGGACGCGCCGCCTCCGACCATCCGTCGGTCACCACCAGGTACACGTCGTCTTGCATGACCTCGTCCCAATAGTCCATCAGACACTGGTAGACGTCGTAGCTGTCGATGAGTGGGAGATCGGCGAAGCGGTTCAGCAGGTCCTTGGACAGCTTCCGCATCAAGGCCTTCGGGGAGTCGCCCACCCCGAGTCCGAGCAGGCGGGACTCGTGCTCGCGCCGCCAATCGTCGAAGGCGCCCCGCACTCGCTCCCGGTACGCCACGAATTCGTCATGTCCGAGAACGGCCTCGCCGACCTCGTCCGGCGGCGTGCGCGCTTCGACGTATCCCGGACGGCCACCCGGGGCGAACAACGCCCGCCGCAAGCCGGGGAACACCTTCCAGTAGCGGTCGAGTGCGTCGATGTCGCGGTCCGGGACGCCTCCATGCAGGTGCGCGCCGAGGTCGTGAAGGTCCTCCGGCTCGCCGGAGTCGATGTAGCGTGGGATGTTCAGGTTGTAGTCGTTGGACTCGCTGGCGATCTCGTCGAGCGGCACCATCCGCGCGTAGCCGGGGGTGTCGCGTTGGTCGTTGAAGACATCGACGATTCGGTGAATGTCGCGTTCGCGAAGACGGTTCTTGGCTCCGTCCTTACGGAATCCCCCGCTGGCGTCCACCATGAAGATGCCTTTGCGGGTGGCCGCGTCTTCCTTGTCGATCACCACGATGCACGCGGGGATTCCGGTGCCGTAGAAGAGGTTGGCGGGCAGCCCGATGACGCCCCGGATCAGTCCGCGCCTGACGAGATTACGGCGGATGCGGGCCTCTCGGTTGCCGCGGAAGAGCACCCCGTGCGGGAGAATGATCGCGCCCTTTCCCGTGCTCTTGAGCGAAGCGACGAGATGGAGGAGGAAGGCGTAGTCGCCGTTCTTCGCGGGAGGAATCCCGTACTCGAATCGGCGGAACTCGTCGTGGTCTGGATCGAGTCCGTTCGACCACGCCTTCGTTGAGAACGGGGGATTGGCGACGGCGAAGTCGAAGCGCTTCAGGCGTCCGGGGCCGTCGGTGAAGCGGGGTGCGGCCAGCGTGTTGTCGCGCTTGATCTCGGCGTCCACATTGCCGTGCAGAATCATGTTCATGCAGGCCATGGTCCACGTCGCGACGTCCATCTCCTGACCGTAGATGGTCAGCCCGTCCGGTGCCTCGTCGGCCGCCTTGATGAGCAGGGAGCCGGAGCCGCATGTGGGGTCGTAGACGGCGCGGTCGAGGCCGGTGTCCGGGCCGATCCCGACCACCTGGGCTATGATGCGGGAGACCTCGGCAGGGGTGTAGAACTGCCCCTTGCTCTTCCCGGACTGCGTGGCGAAGTGCCGCATCAGGTACTCGTAGGCGTCGCCCAGCAGGTCGTCGCCTTGGGTGCGGTTCGCCCGGAAGTCCAGCCTCTCGAAGATCCCCACCAGCTTCGTGAGGCGGTCCGTCATCTCCCGGCCCCTGCCGAGCCTGCTCTCGTCGTTGAAGTCGGCTTGGTCGATCACGCCCTTGAGGAGGAAACCGTTGGCGTCGGCGAGCTTCCGGATCACGACGTTGATTCGGTCGCCGATCTCCTTGCTCCCCTTCAGCGCCACCATGTCCGCGAACCCGCCGCCGGACGGCACCTTGATCTCGGAAAACTCGTCGTCCGCGCCAGCGTACTTGTCCGAGATGTACTTCATGAACAGCAGTGTCAGGACGTAGTCCTTGTACTGCGAGGCATCCATGCCCCCGCGAAGCTGGTCGCAGCTCTGCCAGAGCGAGGCGTGTAGGTGGGACTTGCGGAGCGCCATGTGTCAGAAAGCGTGGAAGAGGATCGGCGCGCGAGCGGGCGGGTCGGTTGGGTGGCTCGCGGCATGGGTGCCACGCGCATCCCGGAGACGCAACCCGTCGCCGAGCTCGTTGACCGGGCAGGTGGTCATGTGGTCGTGGTACATGCCACCAATGTATCAGGTCGCTCGGCACCGGTCTCGCGCCCGCAAGGAAACGCCGGTCTCGTCGAGGGGCGCGGGCTCAGCCGGTTGGCAACCGACGTATCCTTCGGTTACGTTTTCGGCTTGTCTGAATGGCGGGCGCTACCGGAGTGGCATGGGTGGGTTCCGGGCGGTTTACACGGGCATTTCGATGCTAGTCGGATTCCCTCCATTCGATGTGGGAATCCCCGCTATCTGGGCTTGATCGAACCCGATCCCTCTCACCGGCAAGAGTGGCGGATCGTGCAGTCCTGGTTTGACTTACGCGATCTCTCGCCGTGATTCAGGGTGTTGGTAATCTGCGTTATCAGAGAGCCGACGAGGGACAGCTCAGAACCGCGCTCGCAAACCGCCGCCGAGTTCGTACCTGATCCCGTTCGGCGGGAACCGAAGGGCGGGAATCAGACCCGCAAATCCCGTAAGTCCAATGATCGCAACAGATCCGAAACTGAAATCGGGCGTTGGATCATCGACGCGATCCCCCGGGGCCAGAAGATGGCGATCTCGGCCGGTATCGGGATCTTTCTGGGGGTGATCGCGCTTCGAAGCGCGGGGATCATCGAGGGGAGTCCGGACACGCTCCTCACCCTGGGCGAACTGACGGCGGCGCCGGCGATGCTGGCCCTGCTGGGCTTCTGCGCGATCGCGGCGCTCTCGGCTCGCCGCGTCCCGGGCGCGGCGATCCTCGGCATGCTCGGCGTGACGGCCTTGGGCTTGATCCTGGGCGTGTCGGAATGGCGCGGCTTCGCGTCGCTGCCGCCCGATCCGACGCCCACGCTGTTCGCGCTGGACATCGGCGCCGCGCTGCAAATGGGCATGATCGCGGTCATCTTCACCTTCCTCATCGTCGACCTCTTCGACACCGCAGGTACGCTGATCGGCGTCGCGCACCAGGCCGACCTCCTGGATGACGACGGGCGGCTGCCGCGCATCGAGCGAGCCCTCATGGCCGACTCGACCGGGACCGTCGCCGGAACGCTGCTCGGGACTTCGTCGGTGACCAGCTACATCGAGAGCGCCGCGGGCGTGAGCGCCGGCGGCCGCACGGGTCTGACGGCCGTCGTCGTGGCCGGCCTCTTCCTCGCCTGTCTCTTCCTCTCGCCCCTGGCGGAGTCCGTCCCTCCGTTCGCGACCGCGGCGGCGATTCTGTACGTCGCCTGTCTCATGACCCGCGCGTTGAAGGACGTGGAATGGGACGACATCACCGAGTCCGCCGCGGTGGTCGTTACCGCAATCGCGATCCCCCTTACGCATTCCATCGCCGATGGAATCGGCCTCGGCTTCATCGCCTACGTCGCCATCAAGGTGCTGGCGGGCCGCTGGCGGGAGTGCCCGCCGATGCTGCTGGTGGTGGCGCTGGTGTTCGCCGCGAAGTTCATCTGGCTGTAACCTCCCGGCGCGTACACGCGTGAGCCCCGATCCTCCTTCAATAGAGAGGCTGAATGAACCTGACCGCACGGTCACTTCGCGGGTTGTCCACAGTTCTGCTCCTCCTCGCGGCGCCGGCGGCCGCGGCCGGCCAGGCGGAATTCCAGCTCCAGCTCGGCAAGCTCGTGAATCCGTTCACGGACACGAGACACGGGACGACCATCGTCACCTTCCAGCACGCCGCGCAGTGGTCGGGGGGCGACCACTTCATGTTCTTCGACTACGCGGCGGACGGGGGGAACGACGGATTCAACGAGAAGGACCTGTACGGGGAGTGGTATCCCTCGCTGAGCCTCGGGAAGATCGCTGGCGGCCGCGCGGGTTTCGGCCCGATCCGCGACTTCGCCCTGCTCGGCGGCGTGAACTACGGCTCGCAGGCGAAGGTGCTCAAGTACACTCCGGGCCTCCGCGCGTCGTGGGACATCCCGGGGTTCGCCTTCCTCAACACGGACTTCGCCCGCATCGTCGACGCTTCGAGCGGGGTCGACAACGGCGGGGCGCCGGCGACGGACGACGGCTGGATGTTCGATGTGAACTGGCTCGCGACGTGGGAGATGCTGGGCCAGACGTTCACCTTCACCGGCCACGCGGAGTACATTCCCGCCGTAACGAATGAGTTCGGCGACGAAGTCCGCGCCTGGATTCTCGCCCAGCCGCAGTTGACCGTGGACGTGGGCCGGATCCTGGGCGGCGAGGGAGGTCGCCTGATGAGCGGCATCGAATACCAGTACTGGCGCAACAAGCTGGGGACCGACGTGTCGGAGAGCGTGGTCCAGTTCCTCGTGGTCTGGCGGCTGTGAACGCGGCGCCCGTCCACCGGACCCGTAGCCTGCTGGTTGCGGGCTGCCTGCTCGCGGGTCTCCCGGGCGTGGGCTCCGTCGCGGGCGGTCCGGATCCGCTCTCGGCGCAGACGCCGGAGCAGCGCTATTCCGACTGGGTCCGCCCGGGCTTCCGGCCGCAGGAATACGAGTTCCGCCGCAACCGGATCCTCGACGGCCTGCGCGCCACCGGGGGCGGTCTCCTGCTCGTGCCTTCGTCGGACGGCATCACGCACGGTGAGACGTTCCGGCAGCTCGAGGACTTCTGGTATCTGACCGGGCTGGAACTCCCGCAGTCGATGCTCGTGCTGGACGCGAGCCGCGACATTTCGATCCTCTTCATGCCGCAGCGGGATCCGCGCTTCGAGAGCCCGGGTCGGCCGAACGACTTCCCGGGCCGCCCGCTGCTCGAGGACTACCAGATCCGCGGCATCGGCGGCGCCGATGACTACCGCGACATCGCCGAACTCGACGGCTTCCTGCGCGAGCGTGTGGGGAGGAGCGAGATCCTTCGGGTGAACGCGGGCGCCGCCGGTGAAGTCCCCGACCCGGTCGTCCCCCTCGTCGGGAGCCTCGACCCCACGGCGTCTCTCATCCGTCGGCTGCGGAACGACCATCCCGAGGCGGAGCTGGTGAACGCGTTCGAGATCGTCGCCCGTCTGCGCATGGTGAAGTCGCCCGCCGAGATCATGCGCATGCGGCGCGCGGCGGACGCCACGATGCGCGGGATCCGGGCCGCCGCCGCCCTCGTTCGGCCGGGGGTCGACGAGCGCACGCTCCAGGGCGAGTTCGAGCGCACCTGCCGGGAGGCGGGAGCCCAGTCCATCCCGTTCACGCCGATCATCAAGTCCGGTCCGAACAGCCTGTGGCCGTGGCGCGTACTCGCGGCCCACTACAACCGTCGCAACCGCACGCTGCAGGACGGCGACCTCGTGATCTTCGACGTGGGGTGCGAGATCAACGGATACGTGAGCGACGTGGGACGGACCTTCCCCGCGAACGGCGCCTTCACCGAGGTCCAGCGCGAGAAGCTCCTCGTCAGCACGCGAGCGGCGGAGGCCGTGATCGCCGCCGTGCGCCCCGGCGTCACCCTGCGCGAACTCACGCAGGTGGCGTACGACGCGATCCCGGACGAGGAGGAGCGGTACATGCAGACGCCCTCCTTCTTCGGGCATCACATCGGGCTTTCGACCGGGGATCCCGCCCTCCTCGACGAGCCCCTCGCCCCCGGGATGGTGTTCACGATCGAGCCGTGGTACTACAACCACGACCTCGGCGTCTCGGTGTTCGTGGAAGAGGTCGTCCTCGTCACCGAGGAGGGCGCCGAAGTCCTCACAGACGCCCTCCCCCGCGACCCCAACGCCCTGGAGGAGTTGGTTCCGTGAAAGAGAAAGCCATCCAGACGGTGCGACCGGTTGCGGTGCTCGGTGCGGTGTTGGCGGCGTGCGGGCCGGAGGGTTGGCCCGATCCGGCGCCGGTGGAGGCCGACGTGTTGGCGGCGGAGCATGAGGAGTGGCGGGAGGGGCGGCGGCGCAGCCTCGCGAACCCCAACGCGGGCGTTATCAGTTGGGACGGGCTCTTCGAACTGCGGGAAGGTGCGAACACCTTCGGTTCCGACCCATCCGCGGCCATCGTCCTGCCCGAGGAGGATGCTCCGCCCCTGGCCGGAACGCTGTACCTGGAGGATGGGGCCGTGCGCCTCGTTCCCGAAGTCGGGAGCGGTTTGCACGTGCGGGAGCCGGTGACCGGTGCGGTCGGTGAGACCGTGACGGAACCGATGCCCCTGCCCGACGACCGGAGCGAGGGGACGGTCCGCCTGGCGCTGGGGTCGCTCGGGATGCGGGTCCACGCGGAGCCGGGGACGGAGCGACTCTGGCTTCGGGTCTGGGATACGGACGCCCCGCGCCTCGATGCCTTCGAGCTTCCCCAGTACTTCCCGATCACGAACGATTGGCGCGTGACGGCGCGCTTCGAGCCGTATGCCGAGCCGCGCACGGTCTCGCTGGCGGACGTGAGGGGCGGGACGCTCGAAAATACGGCGCCCGGAGATCTCGTCTTCCGCGTCGACGGGGCGGAGCACCGGCTCATGGCCTTCGCCGGCGCGACGAGCCGCTCCTACTTCATCAGCCTTTGGGACTCGACCGCCGTGACCGACACCTACCAGGCGGGCCGCTACATGCGCGCCCCCCTCGCGGGCGACGACGGCTGGACGACGATCGACTTCAACCGCACCTACAACGCGCCCTGCGCCTTCACCCCCCACTCCGTGTGCAGCCTCCCACCTCCGGAGAACTACCTCCGCTTCCCCGTAACTGCCGGCGAAAAGCGCCCGTAGCCGACGCCCCGCTACTTTTGAGATAGGGCTTCTCCATCACGGCATCGTTGGGTTTATTTCGAAAAATAAGAGGCAATATGTGGCCGTATAAATTTACTGAAAGTTTTAGAAGGCAATATATGGCCCCTTGACGCCTCGTCAATCTAGCGGCAGTTTGGGTTCGGATCAACGGCAGTTTGCGGAGCTTGGGAGCTGATCTTGGCTGCTGGCGTGACGCACGAAAACCTGACTTCCCGTGCGCTGCGGATCGAACTGGGGCGTCGCCTGGCGAAACTGCGCCTTGCGAGGAACGTGACGCAGCGGGCGCTGGCTGAAGACGCGGGCATAGGACTCCGCACGCTTCGACGGATCGAGGCCGGCCAGCCGAGCGGTCTGGACAGCCTGCTGCGCGTCGCAATTGCTCTTGGCTTGGGGGAGGATCTGTTGAGCGCGGTACCACCGCGAGAGGTCCGACCTATTGAGCGCGTGGACTCCGGCGGCACGGAACGGCAGCGCGCGCGCCCCCGGAAGGGCGCGCCTCCGGACGATCCCTGGTCGTGGGCCGACGAATCTGAATGACTGACGCCAGTGTGAACCTGTGGGGCCGCCGGATCGGCGCAGTGTCCTGGGATGCCGGGCGGGGGCTCGGCGTGTTCCAGTACGATCCCGAGTTCCTGTCGGCCGGTATCGAGGTTTCTCCCATTGCGATGCCCGTGCGCGAAGCACCGTATGCTTTCCCGGCGCTCGGTGAGGCGTTCACGGGCCTGCCCGGCCTTCTCGCCGATGCGTTGCCGGACAGTTTCGGCCACCGGCTGATCGACGTCTGGCTGGCGGAGACCGGACGCCGTCTCGAGGACTTCAATCCGGTGGACCGGCTCTGTTACATCGGCAAGCGCGGCGTCGGGGCGCTGGAGTTCGAACCGGCGCTCCGAAGCGGGAAGGGGAGCGAGGTTGAGATCGCGCAACTGGTCGATCTCGCCAACCGGGTTCTCGACGAACGCGGCCGGCTGGCGGGGAGGCTCGGCAGCGACGGAGACGGCGAAGCGCTTGAGGACATCCTCAGCGTGGGAACCTCCGCGGGCGGCGCGCGGGCGAAGGCGGTGCTTGCGTGGAATCCGGAGACGGACGAGTTCCGGTCCGGCCAGGTGGACGCGGAGGCCGGCTTCGAGCACTGGATCCTCAAATTCGACGGCGTCGCCAACAACCGCGACCGGGAACTTGCGGATCCGCTCGGCTACGGGCGAATCGAGTACGCGTATCACCTGATGGCGCGCGAAGCCGGGATCGAGATGTCGGAATGCCACCTCCATCACGAAGACGGCCGTAGCCACTTCATGACGCGCCGGTTCGACCGCGACGTGAAGGGGCGGAAGATCCACATGCAGTCCCTCGCGGCTATGCGGCACTTCGACTACAACATGCCGGGCGCGTACGCGTACGAGCAGGCGGTGGAGACGATCCGGAGGCTCGGGCTCGGCATGGCGGTAGTCGAGGAGCAGTACCGCCGGGCGGTCTTCAACGTCGTCGCGCGGAATCAGGACGATCACGTGAAGAACATCGCGTTCTTGATGGACCGCAACGGGACGTGGCGACTGTCGCCGGCATACGACGTGGCGTACGCCTACAACCCGCAGGGTTTATGGACAGGCCGGCACCAGATGAGCATGTCCGGCAAGCGCGACGGCTTCGAACGTGCCGACCTGCTGAAGTTCGCCGAAACCTCCGGTCTCAGAATTCCGGCCGCGAGCCGCGTCGTCGACCGGGTACTCGCTGCGGTGGGCAACTGGCGGCGTTTCGCATCCGAAGCGGGTGTCGCGGAAAGGGACGCCGGGCGAGTCGCGAAGACGCATCGCCTCGACCTGCGGTGACGGACCTGGCCATCCGCGTCAGGCCGAGGGGAGTTCCTTTTGCATCTCCTCGGCGGACATGAGGGAGAGGGCGCAGAAGGTGAGCGTTCCGTTCGCGCAGCCGCCGGAGACGATGGTCGGGGCGCCCACGACGAACAGGTTCTCGTGGTCGTGCGTGCGGCCCCAGCGGTCCACGACGCTCGTCGCCGGGTCGTCGCCCATGCGGCAGCCGCCGCCCGGATGCTCCCACAGTTCGGAGGGTCGCCCGATGCTCCTCATGGAGCCTCCGGCCGCGCGCGCGAGTTCCTCGAAGCGTCCGGAGATCGTCTCGACCGTGTGGTCCTGGAGGTCGATGCTCTCCTGCGCCGGACGATAGTCGATCCGGGGCAGCGGGTCGCCCAGTTCGTTCGTCTTTCCGGGGTCGAGCGTGAGGCGGCTGTCCCGGTCCGGGAGCAGATCGTAGTAGGCCCGGACGCGCGCGGTGGACTCCGACTCAGTGCGGGCCCTCCAGTCGGCCATGATCTCGTCGCCCCACAGGAGTTGTCCGTCTTCGCCCTTGAGCCTCGGGCCGCGGCCGACGTTCGACTCCCAAAGGCGCAGGTCGTGGCGCACGTACCGGTCCAGCGGTCCCGGGCTGGCGAAGCGGCGGGACAGCAGGCTGTTGTAGACGAACATGCCGGGATAGAGGCGCAGAGGCAGGTTGATGAAGCCGCTGAGGTACCAGTGTCCCGTCATGTACCGCCCCACGTTCCCGGTGCGGTTCGCGAGGCCGTCGGGGAAGCGGCTGTTCGCCGAGTGCAGGAGCAGGTGGGAACTCCACGCATGGCCGGCGGCGATCACGAACGTGCCCGCGCGGAACTCGACCGGCTCGTCCGGTGCGTCCCGGTCGACGGCTTCCGCCACGGCGATCCGGTCCGAACCCGGCTCCAGGCTCAGGCGCCGGACGAGGGTTCGGGTGACGAGGTCGATGCGCCCGTCCGCCAGCAGTCGGTCGAAGGCGAAGTCGGGCGTGTACTTGGCTCCCGTGGGGCAGACGAAGCAGGTGTCGCAGCGGCGGCAGACGTTCCGCCCCTGGTACGGCTCCGTGTTGCGCGCCCAGGGCTGCGTCCAGAAGGGGATGTCGGTCTTCTCCGTCCACTCCCGCATGCGCTCGAGGCTGTACGACAGCGGCAGCGGGGGCATGGGATAGGGCTTCGAACGCGGGTCGCAATCCGGCGGACCCTGTTCTCCCGCGACACCGATCCGCTCCTCCGCTTCCTGGAAGTACGGCTCGATATCGTCGAAGGAGATGGGCCAGTCGGACGCGACCCCGTACAGCGACCGCAGGCGGAAGTCCTCCGGGGAAAAGCGCGGGACCGCGCCGCCCCAATGCATCGCCGCGCCGCCCAGGACCATGGAATTGTACATGGCGCCGGTGCCCGTCTGGCCGCGGATATGGTCGTTGGGCCACGGGTTCTCGCCGTAGGCCAGCATCCGCGCGCGGGTGTCGGACCGTTCCTCGAGGGCTGCCGTCCTCTCTCCCGCTTCGACGACGGTGATCGAGGCGCCGGACCGCTCAGCGAGTCGTTCCGCCACCATGGCGGCCGTGATCCCGCCGCCGATGATGCAGACGTCGCTTTCCACGACCCGTCTGGCGGTCCGTCCGACTGCGCGGCTCACGGCGCGGCTCCCAGCGGCGCGGGTTCATCTTCGGCCCCCTCGATCGAGCGGCAGAGTTCCCTCCGAATGGCCCGCCCGTAGCAGAGGTCCGTCGCGATCGCGGAGCCGAAGAAGTGGGCCATCAGGGCCAGCGCCACGTGGTCCGCCTGCTGGGGCACCCCAAGGCCGGGCCCGGTGTCCGCGACGGGACGCGCGAGGAGTTCCCGGCGACCGGATACCGCGAGGTCGGAGAGGGACACGCCGTGGCGGCTCTCACACTCTTTCTCGAGACCCTCGAGTTGCGCGACCCATCCCGGCCTGGGATCCGGCCCCGAGTACCGGATCTCGGGCACCAGGTACGGGTGGCTCAGTTCGGCGACGGGCTCCAGCGCTTCGGACCAGCGCTCGAAGGCGCGCACGGCTCGTTCCCGGCCGTCCTCGTCCAGCTCGCCCGGCAGCACGGCGTCGGCGACGGCCCGGAGGGTCTCGGCGGGGAGGGGGACCGGGGTGGCGCCAGCGGCTTCGGGAGCGCAACCGGTCAGGGAAACGGCGGCCACCGTCGCGGCGGACTGCTTCAGGAACGTCCTGCGGGATTCCGCCATGGCCACCGGCCTTCCGGGAGTCGGGCTACTCAAGTCCTCAAGGGAGCGTAGGCGCCAAGCTTGAAGCGTCGCAACTCCCACCGGCCTCGACCCCGGCTGCGTGGCTGCGAAACTGGCGAGCGGAGCGCGGGCACCCCATCCTTCACCACCCGGGGACACCGCCGTGTCTCGCCTGTAGCGAGGGGCCGTAGCTCAGTTGGGAGAGCGCCTGCTTTGCAAGCAGGAGGTCGTCGGTTCGAATCCGATCGGCTCCATCCCCCTCAGCAGCCCCACCGGGAGGCGGTCGGATCGTTCAGCGGGCCTCGATGAAGAGGTCGGCGATCTCTTGGATCCCGTCTCCGAACACGAGTGCGCCGCCCTGGGGATAGCCGATGTCGGCGATGTTCGCGGCGACGGCGACGGCCACGCCGTCGTCCGGGTAGATGATGAGCAGCGCGTTCCCGCCGATGGCGCCCCCCGCGTGCCCGACGGCTCGGCGACCGCCCGCTCGCGAGGGCGGCATGAGGCGCCAGCCGATGCCCACCCCGATCTCCTCGCCGGAGGCCGTGCGCTGGGAGGTCCATACGAGGTCCAGCGTCTCCTGGCTGAACAGTCCCGGCGCGAGGTGCGCGTGGGCGAAGCGCAGCAGGTCCTCCGTTGTGGAGAGGAAGCCGCCCCCGGCCCACTTGTGGGAGTTGTCGATGTGGCGGGGGTTGATAAGGCGGCCGTCCGGCGTGCGGTCGTAGGGACGCGCGCGGTTCACGACCAGGCTGTCGGTGTGGTCTCCGCCCGTGTGGAGCATCCCGAGCGGCTCGAACACCTCCTCGCTCAGATACTGCAGGAACCCGCGTCCCGATGCCGCCGCGATCACGGCGCTCATGAGGTTGAATCCGTAGCTCGAATAGGACCATTCGGTCCCGGGCCTCGCGACGAGCGGGTCGTTCTGAAAGAGTTCGAGCGCCTCGAACACCGTCTCGTAGCGCCGCGTGAGGTAGTACTCCGCCTCGATGTCCACGTAGTGCCGGATCCCCGCGAGATGTCCCGCCAGGAGCCGGGTCGTGATCTCCCCCTCGGGCTTGCGGGGGAAGGAGGGGACGTACTCCTGCACCGGCGCGTCCAGGTCGAGTTCGCCCCGCTGGTGAAGGAGCGCGGCGCCGGCCGCGGTGAGGACCTTGGAGACGCTCCCGATCCGGTAGCGGGTCTGCGGCGTCGCCGGGCTGCGAAGTTCGAGATCCGCGTACCCCATCCCCTCGGACCACACGACGCGGCGGTCCACCGAGACGGAGATGGAGAGGCCGGGGATGGACATCGCCCGCCGCAACGAGTCGAGCTTCCCGCGAGAGGTCGCGATGACCTCGGCCCACCGGCCCTGATCCGTCCGCGCGAGGGGCAACTCCTGCGCGGCGACCTCCAGCGGAACGGCGAGGACCAGCACAGCGACCGCGCCGACCGCCAGCCCTGCGTGCCGTCTTCTCAACGCGCTTCCAAACGATCCAATACGAGCGCCGCCGGTGACCTCAATTCACGTCCGGCGGCAGCCGCTTCACGACCACCGTCTGCACGTCGAGTTCGTCCCGGTCGATGAAGGCCGCCAGCCCTTCCGGTCCGAACGCGTCGGGGAGCGGCGTGGCTCCGGTGCGGTAGCTGCCGACGTAGCGGCCATCCGCGGCAAGGATGTCGATGGGGCCGTCGCTGACGGGCTCGTCGCCCCGCCGCAGGACCCAGATGCGGCCGTTCCAACTCGTGCGCAGGTCTCGCACGAGGGGGACCTCTTCGGCGAACTCCAGCGTTTCGATCTGCTCGCGCTCCCGGGCCCCGCCGCCGGTCCCGGATACCACCAGTCCGCCAGCGGACCGGGAGACCGAACCTTCGGAACGATCTTCGATATTCCTCAACCTGCGGTCCTTCTCCGCCCGCATCACACGTTCCGTAACGGGCTCCGGCGAGAAGGGCCGGATGAGTATCGTACTGACCCAGCCCCCATCCCGTTCCGCGATCTTTACGGCGTACGCGGAAGAGTCCGAGAACGCGATGCGTCCGCCGGGGAGCACGCCCGCGAAGAGCTCCGGCTCGAACCCTCTGCGGGGGCCACGGCTCACGATTCTCTGCCGCCCCCTGCCCAGGGGGCGCTCGGTCGGCCTGGTCCAGGCGGGGCCCCAGACCTCGGCCGCGGTCTCCACCGCCGCTTCGCCTTCGCTGAGGAAGATCCGTTCGATCGTACGTGGGTCGGGGAAGGCCATCGTGGTTTCGCCCGGCACGGCCTGATACGCGAAGCCAAGCACTCTCGCGCCCCGGATGAGAGACTCTCCACCAGCCTCGGCGTCCATCTGCCGGACCATCGCGACGCGGCCCATGCGCACCATGCGTTCGAGGTCCCCGGTGGGAGCGAAGATGTGGTAGGCGCGATGCCCCATGTCCGCGACGACGACCCTGCCGTCGCGCATGACCACCATGTCCAGGGCCGACTGGAATTCACCCGGCCCCTCGCCTCTGCGGCCGAATTCGCGAACGAACTCTCCCTCCGGGTTCACGACGACGACCCGCGCGGCCAGGCGGTCGAACACGTGGAGGTTCCCGGCCTCGTCGAACCCCACGCGGCCGACCGTGCCGAACTCCTGCCACGCTTCGCCAAGCGCGGCGCCGACGCGGTAGACCTCCTCGAAGTCGGGCTCGAGCCAGCGGTCCTCGGTCGGGAGTTCGATGACTTCCTGGGCAAGTCCCTCGCCCGGCGTCGCAGATGCCGCCAACGCGGCCAGCAGCGTGACGGCGATTCGGGTCGGCTTCACCCTCGCGAGCATGTCGGTCACCTTCTTCCTGCTATTCGGCCGCCTCGGCGCAGGCCTTCACGGCATCGAGGTCCGCCGCGATCGCCTTGGCGATCACGCTCTTCATGAGAGGCGTGGTGAGCCGGGCGATGAGCTTGTGGGGCCGCGCCTCCATCACCATGGCCAGCCGCGTCCCGCGTCCATCCGAGTCCGGTTCGACGGTGAAGATCGTGTCCCAGATCGTACCGCCCGCGTCGGACACGAAGCGAACCCGCTCGTCCTGCACGTATTCGGTCACCTCCAGCTCCGTGGTCGCCCGTCGGCTCCCCATCAGGCGCGTCTCCCGGAAGCGGGCGCCCACGCCTGTCCTCGTCTCCGACAGGAACTCCACGTGCTCGATGTGCGGCACGGCCCTGGAAAAGTTGGAGATGTCGGCGACGGTCGAGAAAACGACGCCGACCGGAGCGTCGATGGTACGGCTGAGTTCGGTGCGCGTCATGGCATCCCTCTGCTTGCCTGCTTTGGGCCGACTTCATAGGTATCGGCCCCGCTCATCATACCTGTCTCTCCAGCCGACGAGCCACCTTGCGATGACCGCAGCCTACTTCACGCCCGACACCTTCAGCTTCCTGAGCGAGTTGGCCGCGAACAACGACCGCGAGTGGTTTCTCGCCAACAAGTCGCGGTACGAGGCGGACGTCAAGGATCCGGCGCTCCGTTTCATCTCCGATTTCGCCGTGCGCCTCGAGGAGATCAGCCCCCACTTTCGCGCGGACCCGAGGGCGAACGGCGGCTCGCTCTTCCGTATCTACCGCGACACCCGCTTCTCAAGGGACAAGAGCCCGTACAAGATCCACACCGGCATCCAGTTCCGGCACGAGGCGGGCAAAGACGCCCACGCCCCCGGCTTCTACCTGCACATCCAGCCCGGGCACTGCTTCACGGGTTGCGGTTCCTGGCGCCCTGGCGGGCCGGCCCTCCGGAAGATCCGCGAGTCCATCGACGAGGATCCGGAGGCCTGGAAGCGGGCATCGCGCGACCCCGGTTTTCGCGGGACCTTCGAACTCTCGGGCGACTCGCTCGTCCGGGCCCCGCAGGGCTTCAGCGTGGACCATCCGCTGATCGAGGACCTGCGCCGCAAGGACTTCATCGCCGTGGTGCAACTGGGCGAAGATGACCTGATGTCGGACGATTTCCTCGACACGTTTACCGCCCTGTGCCGCACCGCCGCCCCGTTCCAGCGTTGGCTGTGCCGGGCGACCCGCGTCGCGTACTGAGGCCGGTAGCCAACCGGCCCGGCTCTAGCGTCTGACCCGAATCACGGTCTTCAGGGAATCGTCGGGTTCGGGTACGGGGGGACTCGCATCAGCCCCGGGATCCCGAACGAGCGCGACACGCCGATCACGATCTCGACGTTGGCGTTCCCTTCGTCCCATTCGTCGAGCCTCGTGGCGAGGCCGAAGTCGAGGACGCTCCAGTTGCCGACCTGGAAGCGAGTACCGATCTCCGCCCAGACCCGCGCTCGCCCCGCGGAAACCGGAACCTCCACGTAGAGGTCGGCCAGGATCGCACGGCTGAACAGTCCCAGGGGGTAATCCGCGCCGAAGCCGAAGCGCCAGTAGTCGCCGCCGTCGGCCTCGCCGGCCATCCGGTAACCGCCGTTACCGTGCAGGCGGAGTCGACCCAGGGAGCGCGTGGCGATTCCCGTCACGCCGAACTGCCAGTCGTCGTGGGCGATGGCACCGGCGCCCGGCGTACTCGCGTCGAGGCGCACGGCGACGGCGGGGAGCGAGACCGTCTCGCGGGCCAGTCCGTACAGGAGGTGGGCGGATGCGGCCTCGATCCCGCCGTCCGTCGTGTCCGCAGACGAGCGTTCGACGCCACCCTCGATCTCAACCCCCATCTGTCCGTTGCGGAACAGCCCCATCTTGAACTCGAGCAGACCGAGCAAGCCGCGGTCGCCCTCTCCCAGAGAGCTGCGGAGCCCACTTTGGAACTCCCACTCCCGGAACTTGATGGGGTAGGCATCCTCGACGCGTGTCGGGCGGTCGAGTTCGGCGGCGCGAAAGTCCTCTTGAGCGGCGACCGGCGCGGGAAGGGCGGCGGCTCCCAGCCCCAGTGTGATCGTCGCCGGGACGCCCCATATGGCGGTCGCCACGACACTCCTTGCGATGGCCCTCACCGGACACCTCCCCCCGAGACGCCGGCTGGCCGGCCCGGTCGGGGTACGGGAAGGGGTCGCATGAACTCGCCCATCGGAGCCATCCGCGCCTCCGGGTGCCCCTGCGGCAGCCACCGTCCCGTTGGAAGCTCGGTCGGGACCCGCATCGCCCCGTCGCTCATGTGATGGTCCCCGCCCATCGGCATCGCGGGTGCTTCGACTGTGTCCTGGCCCGCGTAGACCATCTGCCTCCGCAGGCGCTCGATTTCCACCGCCTTCTCCGACAGGGAGTAGGAAGGCTCGGCCATGATGTCGTTCACCACATCGTGCATCATGTGGAGGTTGTCGAAGATGTGCGCGGCGGCCGGGAGCAGGCGCGAGAAGCGCGGCGCGACCTCGGCCGTGAGCGGCATGACGTGCGGAAGTTCCAGGAGGACGGAGTCCGTGAAGACGTCGATCACCCGGTCGAGTTCCTCGCGCCGACGATCCGGGTCGGTCTCCATCAGCGCCTCGTACACGGCCGCGTGGTGCCAGTGATACGCCCACAGAATCCCGTTGATGTCGGGATACGCGCTGCGGAAGTTGCCGGCCCACTCGCCGCCCCCCTCCATGAAGCGATGTCCGTAGCCGCGCGTGGAGAACGCCGCCTCCGTCTCGGACAGGTAGTATGCGATGGCCCGCTCTCCGGCCGTTCGTTTATCGGTGATCCGGTTGTCCGTGAGGATGTCGTAGAGCTGGGAGTGCAGCATGTGCGCCCAGTCCATCGACTGGGCGGTTTCGAACGCGAGCCGCGTCCAGCGGGGTGCGATGATCTCTGCGGGCGGCTCGAACTTCGGCGGATCGGCGACGTACGCCCGCACCCGAGTCTCGAACTCGGACATCCGTGCGGGCGTGTCCTGCCCCGGGCTCATCAGGATCTCATAGGCGGCGAAGTGAGTGAAGTGCGCGGCGTAAAATGATCGAGCCGCCTCTTCGTACGTGTCGTAGAACGCAAAATTGTACGGTGCGGCCAAGCGGTAGACGTCGTTGCGCTGCGCCGATCCGCAGGCGGCTGCGGCGAACGCGACGAACCCGACGAGCCCTGCGGGACGCCGGGCAAGATGTGTGGATGGCATGGCATGCCCCTCACCTGAACGATGACACTCCGCCACGGCCCGCCATCGCGGCGGCGGTCGCGGCGCCAGTTGGACTACGCGCTCAGACGGTTCTTGGAGGGGGCGTGTCCGGAGAGGCGAGCGAAGGAATCGGGGCCACGCTGCTCTGAAGCGCGGGATCCCATGCCTGCGAAAAGGAGCGGAAGCCGGCCCTGGTCTCCGCGAGCGACGCCAGCAGCACGACAGTGCACGCCATGAGCGCGTGGCAATCTCCCGGCGTTGCCGCCTCGTCACCTCCGGCGGGGGTCAACGCCGCGGCGATCGCATGGTTGTGCGACGAATGTTCGTGGGAACCCACCTGGCAGAGCGGGGCGCGCACGTATGGCAAGACGACGGCGATCAGCAGCAGGGAGATGGCAAACCGGCGCATGGCCGCAGTCTACCGGACCATCGTCGCCCTGTCGATGCCCGGGACCGGAGGCTTGGAGCGGGCATCGCGCGACCCAGGTTTTTGCGGGACCTTCGAACTCTCGGGCGACTCGCTGGGCTGGGCCCCTCAGGGCGTCAGCGTGGACCATCCGCTGATCGAGGACCTGCGCGCAAGGACTTCATCGCGGTCGTGCAATTGGACGAAGACGAGCTTGTGTCGGACGACTTCCTCGACAGATTCACCGCCCTGTGCCGCTCCGCCGCCCCGTTCCAGCGCTGGCTGTGCCGAGCGACCGGCGTCTTGTACCAGGAAGATAGCCAGGCAGGTTGCTCCCGCGCGTGAACCCTGGAGCTGTTCGAGGCCGTGGGTTCAGTCCGACAGCCGCTTGGCGAACGCCCGCGGCGTGAGAATCGCCACCGGAGAGTCCGGGGCGAAAGCGAGCAGGTCTTCGTCGCCTGTGACCAGCGCGTCGGCGCGCGCTGCCACAGCCACCTCGAGGAAGATGCGGTCGAAGGGGTCGCGGCACTCCGGGACGGGAGGCGGTTCACCGACGTCGACCGATTCGCAGTAGGGCAGATAGTCCGCCAGCAGTTCCTCGCGCTCCGCCGCGGCGAGGCGGAACTTCCGATAGCACAGTACACGGACCAGCTCGGATACGGTGTCGCGGCTCGCGAGCGGCAGAATCGCCCCCGACCGCCAGGCCTCACGCAGCCAGGATACCGTTCCCTTCGGGAAGAGAAGCGCGGATACGAGGACGTTCGTGTCGAGAACGGTGCGGGCCGGCGTCATTCAGCCCGATGCGCCCACGCGACGGCGTCCGCCACGTCCGCATCGGACAACCTCAGTTCGGCCAGCTTTGCCCGCACCGCGTCCGCACGTGTCAGCCGCACGGGCGTCAGCACGATGCGTCCATTCTCCTCGGTGACGTCGAAGTACTCCGTGTTCGGAAAACCCGAGATCACCGCCTTCGGAAGCGTCAACTGGTTCTTGGATGTCAGCTTGGCGAGCATGGCATGGCCTTCTTTCCTGTAAGTAAGAATACAAGGAAAGCATACGCGGACCCGGCTCCACCGTTCAAGTGGTGCAGGGGGGTGCCGTTGTCTTGCTACCGCTCTCGCGCGCCGGCATCAACTGGCGCGTCTGCAGCAACTAGCGGGCGGGCATGAAGAAGGCGTCGTTGTCGGTGATGACGGGGCCGCGGCCGATGTAGCGCGTCAGGTCCCCCTCGGCCATCGCCACATAGCCGGCGATGGCTTCCGGGGGTCCGAGATCCCGGACGACGGTCGGGTTGGCGGCCGCCCGCGCGAGCACCGACTGCATCACGACGGGCGAAATCGGTTCCCGCGTGGCGACGACGTAACTGTGCGTCGATCCGGTGGACCACAGCACCATGTTGGGAAAGATGTCCCAGACGGTCCTCAGGATGTCCCGATAGTCGTTTTCGCGGACGCCGTGGATCGGGATCCACTGCATGAAGACGCCATCCTCGGCGAGCCGGCGCTCGATCAACTGGTAGAACTCGCTCGTGAACAGCGCCCATGAACTCGCGTTCGCCGGGTGCGTCGCGTCCACCGAGATGATGTCGTACGACGCCTCCGTCCGGAGCAGGAAGTTCCGCCCGTCCTCCACATGCAGCTGCAGCCGCTCGCTGTCGAGAACGTTGTAGTTCTCCTCCGAATAGACGGCGGCCGCCTCCATCATCTCGGGAGAGAGGTCCACCGCGTCGATGACGGGGATGTCGTGCGTGTTCATCGTCCCGGTGGCGATCCCGTTGCCGAAGCTGAGGACCAGGGCGTTGCGGGCGCCGGGCCGGAGCAGCGGCGGAAGGTGTCCGAGCAGCCGGAACGCCGACATGCTCGCGCGGTCCGTCGGCACTTCGTCGCGCCCGTTGACGAAAGAGATCTTGTAGTTGTCCTCCGGGACCTCGAGTACGGCGACGGTCGTCTCCACGCCCTCCTTGTAGAAGATGAGCCGGTCGACCTCCGTGTAGTACGAGCCGAGATAGAAGCCGGTGGGGAGGACCGCGACGGCCACGACCGTGGCCACCACCGCGCCCGCCGGCGCGAAGCGCAGCGCCCGCCGGCCCCCGCGGTCGAAGCGCAGCGCCGCGGCTCCGAGCGCGAGGTTCAGCACCGCGAGCGCCACCGTCGTGTTGCGGAGTCCGAGGACGGGCACGAGCACGAACCCCGATCCGAGCGAGCCGGCGATGGCTCCCAGCGTATTGAACGCGTTCACGCGGCCGATGCGAAGCCCCACGGCCTGCGCCCGCTCGCGTGTGTACAGGCTCCCGACGACGGGGAACAGGGTCCCGAGAAGGACGGTGGGAGGAAAGAGCGTCACGAAGGCGATGAGGAACTCGTAGGCGACCGTGTAGCCGCCGAACCAGTCATCGAGGTGGAGCGCGGGGAGTCGCGCGAAGGCGTGGAGGATGAGGACGGCCAGCAGTCCGATCGCGAGCTGGATCGCCCCGAAGTGCCTCAGCGTCGCCCGTCTCCGCCGCAGGACCCAGCTCCCGCCGGCGCCGCCGAGCGCGAGCCCGGCAAGGAAGACCGTCAGCATGAGCGAGAACGAGTACGCCGCGTGCGAGGAGTGGACATAGAGGATCCGCGCCCACACCACCTCGTAGCCGAGCGCGATGAAGCCGGAGATGGCGTACGCGATCGCCACGTAGCGCAGCCCCCCGGCCGAGATCGGGAGCGCGTGAGCCGCGCGTCCGATAGCGGGTGCGGCCGCGGCATCCGTCACTCGGTCGCCTTGCCCCGGTGCCTCGCCCTCCCCGTTTGCCGCTGCCGCCGGCAGCGGGGCCCGGGCCAGCCGCATGAGCGCGAGCGCACCCGCCCCGACGAACAGGTTGATCGCCGCGCCGAGGAAGATCGTCTCCCGCGCGCCCAGGTACCGGAGGAAGACGAGCCCCGTGAGGACGCAGCCCAGGGCGGCGCCCGCCGTGTTCACGAGGTAGAGCCGCCCCACGTCGCTCCCAACGCGCCCGCCGTGCGTCGCGTAGATCCGGCTCATGACGGGCAGCGTGGCCCCGATGAGGAAGGTCGTCGGCGTGAGCACGGCCAGGGAGAGGACGAGCCGGCCCAGCGTGAGCCAGAAGCCTCCGGCCGGGAGGGCGTTGCTGAGTCCCGGGTAGATCGCGTGCAGGGCCCCGAGCAGGAAGGGCGACAGCGCGGCGAGGGCCGCAATCCCGACTTCAAGTGCCGCGTACGTGCGCAGGGGACGTGCGTGCGCGTCGATGTGCCTGCCCATCGCGTAGCTGCCCAGCGCGAGGCCGATCATGTAGGCCCCGATGACCGTGCTGTAGGCGTAAACGCTGACCCCGAACGTGAAGACGGACTGCCGCACCCAGGCGATCTGGTAGATCAGCCCGCTGACCCCCGACAGGAAGAAGAGGGCCAGCAGCGCGATCCGCCATATACGGCTATCGGACGTCATCGATCGGGGCATCCAGGTCGGTGGGCTCGTGCTGGACGGGAGATGAGGTGTCGGTCGGCGGCAACGTAGTCTGCCCGCCGGACAGTCGATAGCCCGACTCGGTTCGCTGTGCCGTCCTGACGGCGGGGGCTTCCGACCGTCTGGCCGCGCCCGGACTCGGACCACGGGTTTCGCAGATGCCGACCACCCGATGACCACCCGCCGACTCGAGGAGCGTCCGATGCGCACGACAGCGATGACCCTGCGGACCGCGGCGTCACGAGCGTCTACGTCGTCGGCGAGGTCCACTACAACGACATACAGGCCTCGCAGGCCGTGGAGGAGGGGATCATCCCGGGCCCCCGGATCGATGGGGGCGCACCACATGAAGCTGACGATCACCGACCGCGCGCGAGTGGGGCCCAGCAACGGCACCCCGTACGCGCCGGGCGAGAGCAACTACACGAAGGAGGAGATCGACGCGGCGGTGAGCGAACTGCATCGGCTCGGGATCGAGGCCACGGCACACGCGAACGGAGAATCCATCCGTCTGGCGGTCGAGGCGGGAGTCAACTCGATCCAGCACGGCGGGAACCTCAACGAGGAGCTGATGGACCTCATGGCGAGTCGTCAAGGTCGGCGGCCGCGACCAGTCCGCCCTCAGTTTCCGGTAGCGGTGCCCGTCAGGGGGTAGCGGCGCCTACCAGGGCCTTGACGCTTCGTCGTGGACCGTGGTGGGCAGGCTGTAGGACTGCTCGAAGTCGCCCACGTTCGAGATGTCGAGCATCTCCATGTAGTCGTATCCGGAATCGAGTCTGTGGAATCCCGGAATCCGCTCGAGTGCCACCCTCCTCAGCCGGTGCTTCAACCACAGCAGCGGGACCTGCGGGATCCTCCGGGATGGGGGGAAGAGGAACTGGTCGGCCAGCTCGTCTCCGACCAGCTCCCGACACACCTGGTAGATGAACGTCGCGAAGGGCCGGCGTTCCTTGGGGTCCTTCACGCCCAGCAGGAGCGGCGCGCTGTTGACGATACTGTTCGCCATGATGATGGCATCGTCGTCCGGGGGGGGCTCGCACAACATCCCGATCTCGAATCTGCGGCGCGCCTCGTCGTAATCCTCGAAGAGAATCGCCTCCGGGACGCCCATGATCCACGCGGTATACCTCCACACGTGGACGTAGCCCTCCCACTCCATGTCGCTGAACTTGGCGCCGAGGCGCCTGGCATGCTGGAGGAGACGAGCGGAGAAGGTGGTTGAGGCGAGCAGGATATTGGCGGCACTGATCGGCAGGCCGTGCGCCGCCGCGTCCCATTCGTCGGAATCCTTCAGCAGCATCCTCGACTGCGCATGCACCAATCGGATTCGAAGCGTCAGTCGCCACCCGTCGCCGCCCGGTTCCATCCCGCCGGGGAGATACTGGTCGGCCAGGTGCAGCAGGTTCTGGCGGAGGCGGCGAACGCCGTTCTGGGTAATACGGCCCCGAATCCGGAAGGACTTGCTGATCAGCGTCGAGAAGCCTTCCACGATCGCGGCTCCGGCCAGAGCTGCCGGAATGATGTTCGAATTGCGGATGAAGCCGCGCGTGGCCGCCTGCGCCAGCGTCGGATCGTACCAGTCCGGAATGGCGGACACCTCGTTCACCAACTCCCTGAGGGAGTCGGGCAGGCCGTCGGGCAACTGCAACGGATCCCGCAGGGCCGAAGCGATGAGCGGGTGCACCTCTTCCGGGGAACAGGTGGCCGCGAGATCCTCGACGACACGATCGGCAAGGGGGTCGCCGATAGTCGTATGACGGATGAAATCGTCCGCCAATCGGGTCTCGACAGCCCGCGCCGCCTCGTACCCGTCAGCGTAGCTGGACGGAATCCTCATATGAGCGTCAGTCTCGGTCGCTCCATTTCAACCGAAGAAAATGCCATTTCAACCGTAGAGAATACCTCCGGAAAGGGATTGGCAAAAGTTTCAGGGCGTGACTCCCCGGAGCCCGTTCGCTCGGTGCTCTGGCGAATCGACCGCGCGCCGCGTAAACCGTTAGATCGAGCGCCGCTCGAACGCAGCCGGGTTTGCCGCGGCCTGCCGGGCCTGCGAAGTCCGATGGGGAGAGGCGAGACACATCACGGAGGAGCACCGTGTGAGTGACGACGGCCACGTCGACCGAGCGAGTATCCGGGGCCCCATCGGCTTCATGGCGAAGAACGGCATCGCCGCGAACGTGGTCATGCTGTTTCTCGTCCTCGCGGGACTGGTCTCGGCCCGGAACCTGGTCCAGGAGGTCCTGCCCGATTTCTCCCTGGACCGCGTCCAGATCCTCGTCCGCTACCCCGGCGCGGCTCCGGAGGAGGTAGAGGAGTCCATCGTCCGCCGGATCGAGGAGCAGATCCGGGCGGTGGACGGCCTGAACCGAGTGGAATCCACCGCTTCCGAGGGGCTCGCGTCGGTGATCGCGGAGTTCACTTCGGGAACGGACGTCAACCGCGCCCTCAACGAACTGAAGGCCGAAGTCGACCGCATTCCGACCTTCCCGGCCGCCGCCGAACGGCCGGAAGTACGGGAAATCACGAGTCGGCAGAGCGTCATTCGTCTCCTCGTGTACGGCGATGTGCCGGAGCGCACGCTCAAGGAACTGGCATACGGCATCGAGGAAGGCCTCTCCGCGCTTCCCGAGGTGTCGCTGGCCGAGATCAGCGGCGCCCGTCCGTACGAGATTTCGATCGAGGTGCCCCTGAGACGGCTCCGCGCCCTCGGCCTGACCCTGGACGACATCGCCTTCGCGGTGCGACAGAGTTCGCTCGAGTTGTCCGCCGGCAGGGTGTCCACCAGCGGCGACGACATTCTCGTGCGCACGCTGGGACAGAACTACGAGCAGGTGGATTTCGAGGAGATCATCCTCCTCGGCCGTCCGGACGGCACGTCGGTTCGGCTCGGCGAGATCGCGACGGTACGGGACGGGTTCGCGGACACCGATCTCAGCGTGCGGTACAACGGGCAGACCGCGGTCCGGGTCGACGTGTTCCGGACCTCCGACGAACAGGTGCTGGACATCGCCGAAGCCGTGAAGCGGTATCTCGACGCCGAGGTCGTGCCGGCCCTCCCCGAAGGCGTCTCGGTGGAACTGTGGAAGGACGACTCGGAGGAAGTGAGCGGGCGTCTGGGCCTCATGACGGAGAACGCCCTGATCGGCTTCGCGCTCGTCTTCCTGGCGCTGGCGCTCTTCCTGGAAATCCGGCTCGCCATGTGGGTGGCCGTGGGTCTCGCGGTTTCCTTCATGGGCGCGTTCCTCGTGATGGGCTTCCTGGGCATCTCGATCAACATGTTCTCGCTGATGGCGCTCGTGCTGGCGCTGGGCATCGTCGTGGACGACGCGATCGTCGTGGGAGAGAGCATCTTCGCCGAGAGAGAGCGCGGACAAAGGGGGCTCGCGGCCGCCATCCGCGGCACGCGCCGCGTCAGCACTCCCGTCATATTCTCGGTTCTCACGACGATCACGGCCTTCGCCGCCCTGCTGAACGCGCCCGGGCCGCAGGGAGAACTCGGCCGCGGGATTCCGCTCGTCGTAATCGCGGTGCTCGTGATCTCGCTGCTGGAGTCGCTGCTCGTTCTCCCGAACCACCTCTCCCATCTGGCGGCTCCCGGCGTGCGGAGATCCGGCGCCGCCCAACGGATGCTGCACCGGGCGCAGGGGGCCGTGGACCGGACCATGAAGCGCCTCGCGGAGGGCCCGCTCGACCGCGGACTCCGCGTGGCGACCGAGCAGCCGTCCATCGTCCTCGCCGCGGCGGCCGGCCTGCTCGTGATCTCGCTGGGCGCGGTGGCGTCGGGCATCGTGCCCAACCAGTTCATCACCCCGATCGAGGGCGACGTCGTGTCGGCGAACCTGGAGATGCCGACGGGGACACCGGCCGAACGCACCGCCCGGATCGTCGCGGAACTCGAAGCCGCGGGACGCCGGGCCGTGGCCCGCCTCTCGGACGGTGGCGACGAAGGCGAGGATCCGCTGGAGTTCGACGTCGCCGTGACGGTGGGGGAGCTGGCGGCGCTGTACGATCCTCTCGGAGGCGACGCGGTGGAGGCGGCTCGCGGCCACCTCGGCACGGTGCAGTTCAAGCTCCACGACTGGGACCGCCGGGGCATCGCCGCTTCCGATTTTGAACGGGTGTGGAGAGCAGAAGTCGGGATCCCCGCGGAAGCGAAATCGCTCTCGATCTCATCGAACCTTCTGGGTCTGGGGCTGCCCGTTCACTACGAACTGTCCCATCCGGATCCCGGTCGCCTGGAGGCCATTGCGGCCGAATTCACGGCCGAACTGACCGCCGTGGAGGGGACGTTCGATGTTCGGAGCAATCTCGACGAAGGGTTCCGGGAACTTCAGTTGGAGTTGAACCCGGAGGGCCGCTCCCTGAATCTGACGCTCGACCGTTTCGCGACGCAGGTGCGCTCGGCCTTCTTCGGGGCGGAAGCGCTCAGGGTGCCCCGGGGCCGCGAAGACATGCGGGTGTGGGTCCGGCTGCCCGAGGAAGAGCGCAACTCCGCGACGGATGTCGAGAACTACCTCGTCCGCACGCCGGGCGGCGAAGTGCCGCTGGGTCAGATCGCGTCCGCCGGATTCTCCCGCTCGTCAGCCGCCATTCACCGGGTCGACGGACGCCGAGCCGTCACGATCACCGCGGATGTGGATCCGCGCATCGCCACCGGCCAGCAGGTGAACGCCAGGCTGGACAACGAGGTTCTCCCGCGACTGACGAGCGAGAACCCGGATCTCGCCTACTCGTACGGCGGTCAGAGGAAGGAGCAGGATCACGCGATCTCCGTGCTGGGCCGCTCACTCATCCTCGCTCTCCTCATCATGTACAGCCTGATGGCGATCCCCTTCGGCTCGTACACGCAGCCCCTCATCATCATGGCCGCCGTGCCGCTGGGCGCGATCGGCGCGCTGGCCGGACACATGCTCCTCGGTCTCAGTTGGGGGCTGTGGTCGCTGTACGGGCTGGTCGGCGTCTTCGGCGTCGTCGTGAACGACTCGCTCATGATGATCCGGTTCATCAACGACCTCAGGGACTCCGGCCTCGAGCCCGCGGATGCGGTCATCAGCGGGGCCAAGGAGAGATTCCGGGCAATCATGCTCACGTCGATTACCACATTCCTGGGCGTGGCCCCGCTGGTTTTCGAGACGAGCACGTACGCTCAGCACCTCGTTCCGCTGGCGACCTCCGTCGGCTTCGGCGTGTTCATCGCCACGATCCTCCTCATGGTCGTCGTGCCCGCGCTGGTGATGACGCAGTACAACCTCGCGGCGCGGCGGGAACGCTGGCGGCTGGCGCGCGCCTGAGGCAGTCCGTGGCAAGGCCCCGCGTCAGCGCCGGGAATGGTCGTCAGGCGCCCCGCGCGGCGAGCCGCCGGCAGTACCGCGCGATCCAGCGATTGGAGAAGCCGAAGAGCTTCGCGCGGCGCGTGATCGCGAGGACCTCGTGGCGGGACATCTTCGTCTCCCGGTCCAGCACCTCGGGATTCGTCCGACTGATGGCCAGCGTCCTGACCGCGAAGAGGAGCGGGAGCAGGCAGAAGAGGCGCACCCGGTGGTACCGTCTCGGGATCATCCGCATGTAGCTCCGGGCCGCCGCCAGATGGCGGTCCGCCTTCTCGACGAGCCGCTCGAGCACCGTCATCGCCGCCGCGTGGTTCGCGGGCTCGAACAGCTCGCGCGGATCCATGCCGTCGGGGAGGAAGGATGCCGGGACGTACACCCAGCCGCGATGCCGGTCCTCATGCAGCCCTCTGATCACGTTGACCGTCTGCAGCGCGAGGCCGAACTCCCTCCCCAGCGCCATCATTCGCGCACGGTCCCTTCCGACGCCCGACAGCCGATGGGCGAACAGTTCCGTCAGCAGATGGCCCACCCGCCCGGCGACTTCGTGCATGTAGTCGTCGAGATCCTCTTCGGTCCCGAATTCCGAGCCCCGCTCCGTCCACCGCGCCATTCCGGCGCTCGATTCCCGCACGCGGCGCACGATGATCTCGCGCGCCTCCGGCGCCAGATGGTCGAGTCCTTCGAGAACGCGCGCCGCATCCCGGGCCACGGACGCGTCCGGCGTGTCTTCCGCGGCCTCTCCCAGACGGTCGATGAGAGCCGCGCGTCCGGGACCTCCGCCGAGCACGCGCCGCCACGCTTCCAGCAGGTGGACCTTTTCGTCCCCCGCGATCTCCTCATTGTCCTCCAGGTAGTCGGAAACGCGCAGCAGCAGGTAGGCCACCGTGATCTCGTCCCGCAGCGGAGGCGGGAGGATCTCGATGCCGACCGCGAACGTGCGGCTCGCGCGCACGAGAAGTTCGTGAAGCGTGGCCATCTCGCGGTGAGGGCTCCGGGTCAAGAGACCGTTCGTCTCGCCGCGGGGTCGGACTTGATCAGGAGGAGCCGGCTGTTCGCGGGATAGAGCCACTCGGCGCCCCGTTCGGTGACCACCGCATCGTCCTCCAGCGGCACGCGCAGCTTTGCGCCCCCCCACTCGGGCACCGCCGTGTACGCGAACATTTCGATCGCGAGGAGATTCGTCGGCACGACGTCGAAAGTGAGGCGGCGGGGGTTCCAGGTCGCGATCGACGGGCCGATCCCGTGTCCGAGGTTGCCGACCGAGTGGTGCCCTTCCCAGGTCACGTCCGTCTGCGGCCCGTCCGTGGGTTGGTTGAAGGGGATGGGATTGAATCCCGCCGCCGTGAGCGCGGCCCCGATCCGGTCCATGTTCTCGCGCGCGGTGAAGCCGGGGCGGATCGCGCGGCGCGACACCTCCCGCGCTTCGATCGCCCGGTCGAACGCGTTCTGCACTCCCGGCATCGCCTCGGTCTCCTCCGGCCGCAGCACGTAGGCGACGCGCTTCATGTCCGTGCAGAAGTTCAGGTGGCAGACGCCCCAGTCGATCATCATGACGTCGCCGCCCTGGATGATCCGGTCGCTGGATGTCGCCTCGATGCCGTCGGGTCCCGTGATATAGATGGACGGGAAGCCGAAGGAGGAGCCGAGCCCGCGTTCGAGCAGCCGGTCCATGAGCCACCACGCGACTTCCCGGAGCGTCGTGACGCCGGGCGTGACGACTTCGTTCGAGAGGGCTCGTTCCGCGAGTTCGCGGGAGATCTCGCCCGCCTCGGCGAAGCCCGCGATCTCCGAAGCGACGCGGCGCGACCTGAAATCGGACACGAGCTTCTCCGCGGAGACGAAACGCGATGCCCACGGTTCGCCCAGCGTCTCGGCGAGGTGCTGGTAGCCGGTATGGGACAGTCCGTCCGCCGCGCCGATGTTCGACCCCATGTTGAGGCCGATCCGCTCCGGGTCCCGCTCGGCGACGAACTCCCGAAGGTCGAAGTTGCCGGTGACGATGTCGTAGGCGCCGTTTCCGGCCAGCAGGTAGCCGCCGATTCCCAGAGCGGCGCGCTCGATCCGATCGCCGCCGCGGTCCGTGAACACGTAGTAGCCGATGGGATTCACGTACCCGGGGCCGAAATCGGGCGTGAGCGGATCGTCGAGTCCCTCCCGGCGCATCGTGATCCACATGTCGATCCCGTTCTCGCGCATGACCTCGGGCAGCACGACGTCGAACTTCTCGCGCCGCATCTGGTTCATCCGCTCCCAGCGCCGCCGCGCCTCCTGCGCGTCAGCAGTCACGGGAAGCAGAGGAAGCAGCAGCACCGCCCAGAGTCCGGCGCGCGCGATCCGACCCATCGGGGCGTGTCGATACATGGATCCTCCTCTGTGTCTTGAATTCCGTGCCGATGCGGCTCGGGCAACTCGACAGGGAGGCATCGTATGGGGCAGCGTATGAAGCATCAAATGGACGGAGAGCCGATCCACTGGCACCCGGGAAGCGGCAGGGACATTATCGGGCATGCCCGTCCTAGCGCAGCGACTCGCCGACCTTGGGACCGAGAACGCCTTCAAGGTCAACGACGACATCCAGGTCTGTCTCGATCGGGGGATGGATGTCATCCGCTTCAACATCGGGGCGCCGGACTTTCGCAGTGCCCCCCATTTGAATCGGGTCGCCGTAGCCGAACTCGAGGCCGGCAACTCCGGGTACTGCGACGCGGCGGGACTCCCGTCCTTCCGTGAGGCGATCGCGCGCCACGTTTCGGCCACGCGCGGGATCGACGCGGGGGCGGACCGGGTCGTCGTCACGCCCGGGGCCAAGCCGCCGATCGGCTACACCTTTCAGACGTACGTGGACCGGGGTGACGAGGTCATCTACCCGAGTCCGGGATTCCCCATCTACGAGTCCTGGGCCACGTTCGTGGGCGCGCGTCCCGTGCCCCTGCACCTTTCGGAGGAGAAGGGCTTCGCGTTCACGGCGGACGACCTCGGGGCACTCCTCACCGAGCGCACCCGGCTCATCATCCTCTGCTCGCCGTCGAATCCGACTGGAGGCGTGCTGTCGGCGGAAGATCTCGCGGGCATCGCGGCGGTGATCCGCGAACGCTGTCACCCGGAAGTCCGGATCTACTCCGACGAGATCTACGAGCACATTCTCTTCGACGGCCTGGAGCACCAGAGCATCGCGTCGCACGCGGGCATGGCGGAGAGGACGGTCATCGCGAGCGGCCATTCGAAGGGCTTCGCCATGACCGGGTGGCGGCTGGGCTGGGCCGTCCTGCCGACGCGGGAGGAGGCCGACGTCTTCAAGAATCTGAACATCAACATCATGTCGTGCGTGCCGCCGTTCCTGCAGGAAGGGGGACGGGCGGCGTACGAGGATCCGGCCACGGCCGGCGTCGTGGCGCACATGGTGGGGGAGTTCGAGCGGCGGAGGGATTTCATCGTGCCCGCGCTCAACGCGGTTGAAGGTCTGAGTTGCCGGTTGCCGAAGGGGGCCTTTTACGTCTTCCCGAACGTGTCCGGCATGTGCGAACGGCTGGGCGTGTTCGAGGCGCACGACGCCATGCCCCCGCTGTCCCGCGCGCGGACGACGCCGTCCGGGATGCTGCAGATGTTCCTGCTCTACCGGTACGGCGTGGCAACGATGGACCGGGCTTCCTTCTGCCGCATCGGCTCCGAGGGCCAGCACTTCCTCCGCATCTCGATCGCGAACAGCATGGAGGACATCGAGCGCGGCGTGGCTCGCATCGAGCGCGCCGCCGCCGACCCGGACGGATTCCGGGAGTTCCTGCAGACGGAGCGCCTGTGGGACTGAGGACTTTGGTTTCCCTGCCGCTCGCCGCCCTGGCCGTCGGGGCCACTGCGGGCGGGAGCAGGGCGCAAATCGTCCCTGCGGAGCAGGAAGCCTACCGCGCCCTCGTGCTCCAGGCCCCGGCCAGCGTGGAAGCGGCGGCATACGGTAACGCACCCTACCTGCGCGGTGGCGGGGCGGACCTCCTCTTCTACGCGCCTGCCCTCATTGGGCGCGCGGGCGGCATGGCGGCGAGTCTGCACCGATACGGCTCGGAGGGCACCCTCGCGACGCTCGCCTCGAAGGGCAGCGTCGGCCTGGGCGACTTCGCGGTGGGTCTGCAGTACATGCGCTACGGCGGCTCCGGTACCGCCGCGCTTCCGGACCTGCAGTACGCGGCGTTCGGCGACGGCGAACCCGTGACCGAGTTCGCTGCCTCGCTCGGCTACGCACGCACGCTGTTCGGCGTGGTCGATGCCGGTGTCGTGGCCAAATACCTCGAACTTCACTTCCTGCGCGCGCTGCGGGATCGCGCGCTCGTGGTGGACCTGGGGGTGGCGCGCGAGTTCGGACCGGCGATGGTCAGCCTGACGGCCCGCAATCTGGGATCGGACCTGGAGACGAGGGGGAGGCCGGACTTCACGGATAGAATCCCCACGCAGCTGGCCCTGGGCATCTCGACGGAGAGCTTCGAGGTCGGGGAGCTGGACATGTTCCTTACCAGCCAGATCGCGCGGCGCCGGGACGGCGAGATCATCCCGGCCGGCGGCGTCGAGGTTTCCTACTGGCCGGTTCAGGGCTACACGTTCCGCCTCCGCGCCGGACTCCAGCGCGTGGTGGAGGACAAAAGGAGCCCGTTCACCTTCGGTCTCGCGTTCACGGGAGACGCGCTGACCCTCGAGTACGCGTTCCAGGCCTTCGACGTGGACGGAAACGCCCACCGCTTCGGTCTGAGCTTCCGCTAGACGTTACTGCGTGCCCTCGCCTCGCATCTCTCAGCTGCCCGATAAACCGATGTCGTCCACGACGACGGTGCCGGCCTCCGTGCGGTCGAAGAGGAGTCGGATCTCGCGCAGCCTGGCCGGATCGAACGAAGGGTTGGCCTCGACGAAGTCGGCGAGCGGAATCGAGAAGGACTGGAGCACGAGTTCCCACTGGTTGTCGAAGGACTCCGCATCGTTGC
>VXMQ01000075.1 GCA_009841015.1 Candidatus Palauibacter denitrificans
GAACATGAGCCCGGTCAGAATCAACCCCGCCCCCAGCGTGTCCGTGATCCCCGCCCCGTGGATGCGGCAGAAGAAATCGGGCAGGCGGACGATGCCGATTCCGCCGATGACCGCGAAGATCGCGCCGGCGATCACGAGTACCGAACTCACGATCTCGAGCGTCACGACGTTCTCTCGCGGTCCGGGTCGGCGAAGTTCCCGTACTTGGAGAACCTCAGCACGGCGATGACGCCGATGAAGTTGATGAGCGCGTACACGAGTCCGAGGTCGAGGAAATCGGGCCGGTCGGTCACGAACCCGATCACGGCAATCAGGAGAACCGTCTTCGTGCCGAACATGTTCAGCGCGAGGATGCGGTCGAAGACCGTCGGCCCCTTCCCCGCTCGCACGAGCGCGAGCCCCATCGTGACGATGATCGCGGCGACGACGGCGGCGAGGATCATCCGGCCCCCTCGACCCGCGCGACCCGCCGGTCCATCTCGCCCGTGAGCACGCCTTCGGCTGCCTCCTCCGTGAGGGCGTGGACCGTGATGTGGTCGCCCTCCGTGTCGATCGTCACCGTACCGGGTGTCAGCGTGATGGAGTTGGCGTATATGACGCGGCCAACATCCGTGCGCTGGCCCGCCCGCACCCGGATCAGGCGGGGACGGATCGGAAGACCCGGCCTCAGGATGCGCAGGGCGACATCGACGTTCGCCTTCACGATCTCGACGACGAGCCAGGGCAGGTACCGGACGAGCCCCGCCGGGAGCTGGATCGGCAGCCCCTCGTCATCGACGATCCGCATGCGGAGCGAAATGAAGACGACGAACGCGACCGACGCCGCGCCGAGGCCCAGGAGCAGCGGCTTGTCGAAGTACCCCGACAACAGGAGCCAGACGACCGCCAGGATGGCGACGAGACCGGCGGTGTACGTCACAGGTTCGGCGTGGCGGGTCGAGCGGCTTGCGGCATGTCGGCGCCCGGACGTTGAGTGAAGGTTGTCGGCCCGTGTGAACGATCGACCACAGAATGGCGAACCGATCGCGCGGGCGCGAGGGGCTCCCGCTCGATCCCGTCCCGGCGGTCGGCGCCGGTCAGTCTACCACTGCGATTGCGCTCCGTCGACGATCTGCTGGACGAGGTTCTCGAGCGCGACGATCAGGGCCTGGTCTTCGGTTTCCGCTCCGGGCTCGTACTCCCCGGTCCCGGTCAGGCTCTGATTGCCCCAGATGATGAGGTTCTCGGTCACATCCAGGATCTCCACGGAGACGCTGACGGTCACGCGCCGCTGGAAGACGTCCGCGCCCACCCCGCCGACGGCGTCGAAGTTGACCGCCTCATCGGCGTAGCGCCGGATCTGCGCCGTGATGACCGCGTCGGCTTCCTCCTCGGACGCGAGCCGCAGACCCAGCCGCTGGCGCGCCGCCGTGAGGAGTTCGTCCATCAGCGACTCCGCGATGCCGAACTGCGTGCTCTCGTTTTCGATCGGGGCGACCCACACGGTGCGCATGTGGCTGGGCAGCCCGCCGCCGCCGGAGAAGCCGTAGCATCCCCCCAGCACGGGGAGCATCGCGATCGCGGCCATCGCTCCGGCGCGGAATCGGCAGGACATAGAGTTCCTCATCGTATGGCTGTGCTTGAGCCGTCGCGCTCACCAACTCCCAAAGTACCCCGCTCGAGTCCACGATGTCCCGATACCGGGCTTCCCGAGGCCAGCGGCGGTCGCTGCCCCACTCGAGTTCGATCCAGCGCTCGCGGCGGCCGGCGCGTCGCTCCTCGAGGCGGGTGAGGCGTCCCTCGTCAAGATAATAGCTCCGCGTCGCGCCTCCTTCGACCGCGAACTCGAGGACGCTGGAGCCGGGTATCTCGTACCCCGCGGCGGGAGGCGCGTCGCCGGGCCGAAACACGCCCGCCATGGCGTACAGGAAGACGGTCGGGGGCAGTTCGACGCCCTCGATGTCGCCCGACGTGGACAGAACACCGTCGACGAGCGTGGCCTGGAGGCTTCCCTCCCCCGTCGAGAACAGGTCGAGACGAAAGCGGTCCGGAGGATTCACGCGGGCCGCGCCGTCGCCGCGGAAGTTCCCACTCTCGCCGGCGTATTCCCACGTGAAGACGACGTGCATCGGCTGCTCCGTGCCCGAACTCGCGCGCGCCCGCCGCGCGACGTCCTCCGCACCGGGCATCGGGGTCCCACGCTCCAAACCGCCGCCGCAGGCTGTGAGGGGCAGGAGGAGCAGGAGCCGGAACACGCGGCGCCCGGGAGCACGGTTCATGTGGCGGCCGGCGGGGCGGCGACGGCCGGAAGGGTCTCCAGTTGCCGCTTCACGGCCTCCGGAAACCGGTGCGGGCGACCCCGCGCGTCGGTACACACGAGGGCGGTGCGGGCGCGGGCGAGCGTCGCGTCGTCGGACGCGCGCGCGATCCGGTAGGCGAACACGACTTCGCGGCTCCGGACGCGTTCCACGCGGGTGTGAATCCGGATGAGTTCGTCGTATTCGACCGGGATCCGGTATTCGACTTCGACCCGGGAAACCGGAAGCCACAGGCCTCCGCGCTCGAGTTCCGCGTACGACACGCCCCGCTCGCGCATGAGCGTCGTGCGCCCGAGTTCGCACCACACGAGGTAGTGCCGGTGGTGCGCACGCCCCATCTGGTCGGTCTCGGCATACCGTACGCGTACTTCCGTCGTTCCGACTCCGTTTGCGCTTTCCATGCCCGCAATATGCTCCCGCAGCGCACCGGGTGTCGAACTTTCTCCGGTCATGCGCCCGCCGCGGCCGGCTGGCCGGGGTTTGACGGGCCGCGCCCGCCGCGCCGAGCTTCGGCCCCATGTCCGAACGCACCGTCGTCGTGTCCGACATCCACCTGGGGGCCGTCGCCGAGGAAAACGCGCGCGCGTTCCTCGCCTTCCTCGAGGAGGCGGACCGCTGGGGCGACGAACTCCTCATCAACGGCGACCTGTTCGACTTCTGGTTCGAATATCGGCAGGTGATCCCGCGCGGCCAGCTCGACGTGCTCGCCCGCCTGCGGAGGCTCGTGGAAGGCGGCATGCAGGTCCTGTTCATGGGCGGGAACCACGACGCGTGGGGGGGAAGTTTCCTCCGTGACGAGGTCGGAGTCGAAATCCTCGAAGAGCCGGCGCGGCGACGGATCGCCGGGTGGCGGGCATACATCGCGCACGGCGATGGACTTGGCCCCGCGGACCGCGGCTACCGGATCCTGCGGCGGGCCGCGCGCAGTCCGGTGGGACGCGGACTCTTCCGGTGGGTCCACCCCGATCTCGGGCTCCCCCTCGCGCGGCTCGCCAGCGGGACGCGACGGACCCAGGCGGGAGGGGCCGGGAACGAATCGCCCCGGGCCTCGCTCCTCGCTCGGCATGCCGAGGAGGTCCTGGCCACCCACGAGGATGTGGACCTCGTCGTGTTCGGACACTCGCACCGGCCGGAAGTCACCGAACTCGCGCCGGGGAGGTTCTACCTCAACTCCGGGGACTGGCTCCATCACAACAGCTTCGCCGTCGTGACACCGCACGAGATCCGCCTGGAGTCGTACGGGAGACCCCGCTGAGTTCCGACGGCGGGACGGCCGCCGGTCCCCCTCAGGGGAAATCGACCTTGAAGCCGAGGCCGATCCCGACGGACCCATCGGCCAGCGGGCCGATCGAGGGCTCGAAGTCCCAGAACTGCGTGGATACCCATGCGTCTAGACCGCTCAGGAAGGCGATGAATCCGGCGAGGACGATCCAGTTTTCCCGCTGCCCCGAGCGGTTGGAGATTCGCTCTTCGTTCGGCGGCAACTCCTCCTTTGCCGCGGAGAGCCGCGCGTCCGACTTGAAGACCATGAACAGGAAGACGGACTCGGCCGCGAAGTAGAAGGCGCCGCGAGACGGGCGCCCGACCTCCAGTTGTCCCCAGCCCGGAAGGATCAGGGAGCGTCCGAAGGCGCCAAGCGGGGAGATGGGCGGGCGCCGGACGCCCGTCGTGTCGGCGACGGGGGTCGATTCCGCCGCAGCGGAATCAGGCGCAGCCGCGGGAGGCGGAGGATCCTGGCCCCACAGCGGCGAAGGGTTCAAGACCTGGCCGGTCAGCAACACAGCCGCGAGCACAAAGATGGCGGGAACGTGTGGGAATCGAACCCACCCGGGACGCGCGAACGCCCCGTAACGGTTTTGAAGACCGCAGGCGACACCAGTCACCATCCGCTCCCGGTCATC
>VXMQ01000113.1 GCA_009841015.1 Candidatus Palauibacter denitrificans
ACCAGTGACCTCTACGATGTCAACGTAGCGCTCTAGCCATCTGAGCTAAGGCCCCTCCGAAAGACACGACGAGCGGGCCCCGGGTGGGAGCCCGCTCGGACGGACATATGCTAAAGGAGCGGGCCGAATCGGTCAACCTCGGCGGGCGCCGGATGGGCGGTTCGCGGGGACGGTTGCATCCACCGGAGCGGGGTTTACCTTGTTCGCGACCCGGGCTTCCGCCGGCGGAGGCTGCCGGACGACTCACATCGTCGATTCCCCCTCAGAGAGGCGGATGAAGATAAGCTCTCGCGCGGCCGCGGGCGTCCTCGCCGCGGCCCTCGGCGCCACCGCCCTGGCGCTGTACCGGCCCTCAACCGGCGAACTCGAGCTCGCGGTCGCGAGCCTCGATCCGTCCTCCTTCCTGCACGTCCAGGAGAGCGCGGATCCGCAGGCCGTGGGCGAGGGCGAGACGGCCGCGGCGGCGCTCCAGTTCGCCGAGGAGCAGGATCTCGCCACGATGCCCGCTCAGTGGCGCGCGATCTACGATCACGAGAACGCGAGCCGCGGGCCGGAGCAGCCCATCCCGTTCAACCACCGGTTCCACGTCACGGACCTCCAGATCGACTGCATGTACTGCCATGTGGGGACGGAGCGGTCTGTGTCGGGCGTCGTTCCGTCGCTCGAGGTGTGCATGGGATGCCACCGCATCGCGGGCACGGGGCTGCCTCCGGTCGAGGAGCTGCGTCAGTACGAAGCGCGCGGCGAGCCGATCGAGTGGGAGTGGGTGTACAAGCTGCCCGAGTTCGTGCAGTTCAGTCACAAGGCCCACGTGCGGAACCTCGAGTGCCAGGACTGCCACGGCCCGGTCGAGGAAATGGACCGGGTCTACCAGTGGGCGCCGCTGACGATGGGCTGGTGCCTCGAATGCCACCGGCGGCCACCGTTCGACGGCGATGTCTCGACCGACCATACGCTGGCGCGGGACAACCCGCCGCCACAGGCGCCAGGGCCTCGTCAGCCGGAAGGGTTCTACCCGAGGGACATCGACACGGACTACGGCCGGACCCGGGCCCCCACGGATTGCGCGGCATGTCACTACTGAACGGGGGCAACGGCGGCTGCGGCTGCGCGGGGAGTTGCTCGGGTGGCGCCGCGCCTGAGGCCGACGCCCTGAACGGCGCCGCGGAGAATGGCGCGAACGGCACGGGGACCTCCCGGCGCCGCTTCCTGAAGGTGCTGGGGACTTCCGGGGCCGGGGCGGCGACGCTGGCGGCGTGCGGTCCGCCGGACTTCGGGGACAAGCTCATCCCCAGTCTCGTCGAGGAAGAGGGGATCACGCCGGGCGTTTCCGACACCTACGCGACCGTGCTGCCGGACGCGGGACCGGAACCGGTCGCCGTCCATGCGCAGGTGCGCGACGGCCGGGTCCTCGGCCTGAGCCCCAACGATCGGTTCGGCGGAGGCACGAACGGCCTTTCCTCGCTCACGCACTCGACGCTGCAGGACCTCTACGATCCGGATCGCGTGAGTCAGCCGATCCAGCGCAATCCGTCCACGGAGGAGGGGGCGCCTCCCTTCCAGTTCGCGAACTGGGACGACGCGACGGCGGCGCTGACCAACGCGGTGCGCGTCGGCGGCGCGGTGCTCCTCACCGGGCGGGTGACGGGCACGACGGGCCGCTTCATCGCGGAGTGGGCCCGCGTGATGGGGGTCGAACACATCGCGTGGGAGCCGTTCTCGAACCAGGCGCTGGCGGGCGGGACCGCGGACGTGAGCGGCGGCGCGGGCATGCCGCGCTTCGACCTCTCCTCGGCGGACCGGGTCGCCTGTTTCGGCGCGGATTTCCTCGGCACGTGGCTCTCCCCGACGCAGATGTCGGCGGGTTTCGCGGCGGCGCGGGACATCGACGCCCACCACCACGCGAAGTTCACGTTCGTCGGCCCGCGGCTTTCCCTCACGGGCGCCAACGCGGACGAGTGGATCGAAGCGCGGGCGGGGACCGAGGGCGCCGTGGCGCTGGCCGTCGCCGGCGTCGTTGCGGCGGCGCGGGGCGTCACGCTTCCGGCCGGAGTGTCCGCTGTGTCGCCGGAGGCCGTCGCGGACGCCGCAGGGGTCTCCGCGGACGCGATCCGCGCGCTCGGCGAGGAACTGGCCGCCGCGGAAAACGCGGTCGCGATTCCGCCCGGGCTCGAATCGCAGGGCGCCGCCGCGCGGCAGGCGCACCAGGCGGTCGCCGCACTCAACGAGGTGCTGGGAGCCGTGGGTACGCGGGTCTTCCCGGGAGGCGGCGCACCCGAAGGCACCACGGCGAGCTTCGCGGACATCCAGGCCCTGATCGGGCGCATGCGGGCGGGCCAGGTACGCACGCTCATCGTGTCCGGGTGCAATCCGGCCTACGCGCTGCCCGCCGCCGCGGGGTTCGGCGAGGCGCTCGCTAACGTGGCGAACACCGTCGCGATCACGCCGCACCTCGACGAGACGGCGTCGGCCTGCGGCTGGGTGCTCCCCTGCCACCACGCGCTCGAGTCGTGGTGCGATGCGGACCTCGCGGACGGCGCGATGGCGCTCGGGCAGCCCCTCATGCACCCGGTGTTCGACACGCGGCAGCGCGAGGACCTGCTGCTGGACGTCGCGAACGCGGCGGGACAGGGCGGCGCGTTCGCCGGGGCGGACTACGCGACCGTGCTGCGGAGCACCTGGACCGAGCGGCTTGGCGGCGACGCCGCGTGGCTCGACGCGCTCCGCCTCGGCGGCGCCTCGGCGGCGGCGTGGGCGGGCGACGAAGGCGCGGACTCCGGTGCGGATCCAGCGCCCGCGGGCGGCGTTGACGGCTTTGCGGCCCCGCAGGCGCCCGACGGCACGCAGCTCGTCGTGTACCCGACGGCCCAGTTCTACGATGGCCGGGGCGCGAACCGTTCCTGGATGCAGGAGCAGCCCGACGCGATCACCAAGGTCGTGTGGAACTCCTGGGTCGAGATGCACCCCGACATGGCCGAGTCGCTCGGCGTCGACCGGGGCGACGTCGTCCGCGTCGAGTCGGCCCAGGGCGCCATCGAGGCGCCGGTCTACGTCTACCGCGGCATCCGTCCGGACACGGTGGCGATCCCGCTCGGACAGGGGCACACGGAATACGGCCGCTACGCGCGGAACCGCGGCGTGAACCCGCTGGACCTCCTCGCGGCGAACGCGGACCCCGGCTCCGGCGCGCTGGCATACGCCGGGACGGCGGTCACGGTCTCGGCCACGGAGGAGACGGCCCGGCTCGTCGTCACGCAGGGGTCCACCGACGACCAGGACCGGGAAATCGTCCACGCCATGAACGTGGAGGACGCGCTGCACGAGGTCGAGGCGCACGAGATCGACCTCGTCGAGCTGGTCGAGGCCGCGTGGGACTCCGATCCGAACAGCCCGTACCGCTGGGGCATGACCATCGACCTCAACGCCTGCACCGGCTGCGGCGCCTGCGTCACCTCCTGCTACTCCGAGAACAACATCCCCACCGTGGGCGAGGAGCAGGCCGCGCTGCGGCGCGAGATGTCGTGGATGCGGATCCACCGCTTCGAGGAGGAGGCGGAGGACGGCGGATTCCAGACGGTGCAACAGCCGATGCTGTGCCAGCACTGCGGCGACGCGCCGTGCGAGCCGGTGTGCCCGGTCTACGCGACGTACCACAGCCCGGAGGGGCTCAACGTCCAGGTCTACAACCGCTGCGTCGGCACGCGGTACTGCGCGAACAACTGCCCCTACAAGGTCCGGCGCTTCAACTGGTTCAACCATGACGCGCGCGGCCGCGGCGACGGGGGCGCCTTCGCCTGGCCGCTGAACCTCCAGCTCAACCCGGACATCACGGTCCGCGAGGTGGGGGTGATGGAGAAGTGCACGATGTGCGTGCACCGGATCAACAAGGCCAAGATCGACGCCAAGGAGGAGGGGCGGACGGTGCGGGACGGCGAGGTGATGACGGCCTGCCAGGCCAGCTGCCCGTCGAATGCGATCACCTTCGGCAACCTCAAGGATCCGGAGAGCGAGGTCTCCCGCAAGGCGAAGAGCGCCCGCGGCTACCACGCGCTCGGTGAACTCGGCGTGCGTCCCGCGATCACCTACCTCGAGGACGTCACGCACCGGCACATGCCCGCAGGCGGGCACGGCGAAGACGAAGAGGCGCACTGATGGCGACCGCGGAGGCGAAGGTGCCCGCCACCCCGACGCTGGCCGAGGCGAACCGCGACATCACGCGGCCCATCTCGATGCCCGAGAAGCGCTTCTACCTCGTGCTCGGGGTCGCCGCCGCGGGCCTCGCCCTCATGTTCGGGGCCTGGTTCTACCAGATCGGGGCCGGCATCGGCGTCGCGGGCATCACCCACCCCGTCTTCTGGGGCGTGTACATCACGACCTTCGTCTTCTGGGTCGGGATCGCCCACTCCGGGACGCTGATCTCGGCGATCCTCTACCTCTTCCGCTCCGGCTGGCGCACGACGATCAACCGGACCGCGGAGGCGATGACGATCTTCGCGGTGATGACGGCGGGACTCTTCCCCCTCATCCACCTGGGTCGCGTCTGGTACTTCTACTACCTGATGCCGTACCCGTCGCAGCGGCAGATCTGGCCGGACTTCCGGTCGCCGCTGGTGATGGACGTGTTCGCGGTGTCGACGTACCTCACGATCTCCGCCCTCTTCTGGTACACCGGCCTCATCCCCGACTTCGCGATCCTGCGCGACCGGGCCAAGGGCTGGATGTACAAGATCTACGGCGCGTTCTCGCTCGGGTGGCAGGGGACGGTGAGCGAGTGGCGGCACTACCGCCGCATCTACCTCTACATGGCGGGGATCGCGACGCCGCTGGTGCTGTCGGTGCACTCCGTGGTTTCGTGGGACTTCGCCCTCTCGATCGTGCCGGGCTGGCACTCGACGATCTTCGCCCCGTACTTCGTGGCCGGGGCGATCTTCAGCGGGGTCGCCCTCGTGATCACGATCATGATCCCGCTGCGGTGGGCGTTCGGGCTCGAGGCGTACATCACCGAGAACCACTTCGAGAACATGGCGAAGCTGGTCCTCCTCACGTCGCTCATCGTCGGCTTCTCGTACGGGACGGAGTTCTTCCTCGCCTACTACTCGGCGGACCCGATCGAGATCGAGAGCTTCCGCTGGCGGGCGATGGGAGCCTACGCCCTGCCGTTCTGGGTGATGGTGTTCTGCAACGTGGTCGTGCCGCAGGCGCTGTGGTTCAAGAAGGTCCGCACGAGCCTGCCGGCGCTGTTCGCGCTCACGATCTTCGTCAACATCGGGATGTGGTACGAGCGGTTCGTGATCATCGTCACGTCGCTCGCCCACGAGTACGAGCCGGGCGGCTGGGGCCTGTACACGCCGAGTTGGGTGGAGATGTCGATTCTCGTCGGCAGCTTCTGCTGGTTCTTCTTCTGGTTCCTGCTCTTCTCGCGCAGCCTGCCGGTGATCTCGATCGCCGAGGTGAAGGAGCATCTCGCACACGAGCACGCGCACGGAGACGGCGGAGACGCCGGGGATGGCCATGAGTAGCGGCGTCCTCGGGCAGTATGACACGCTGCACGGCACGCTCGACGCCATCACGCGGCTGCGGGAGGCGGGACACCGAGACATCGAGGTCTTCTCGCCGATTCCGTCGCCGGAGATCGAGGAGGCGATGGACATCCACTCCTCGCCGGTGCGCGTGTGGGCGCTGACGGGCGCGATCACCGGGTGTACGCTGGGGGTGCTGCTCACGGCGGGCACGTCGCTGGCCTACCCGCTCGTCACGCAGGGCAAGCCGCTCGTGTCGCTGCCTCCGTTCGTCGTGTTCATGTTCGAACTCACCGTGCTGCTCACGGGGATCTTCGGGCTGGTCGCCCTGCTCGTGCACACGAAGCGGCCGGTGATCAACCTCGACCCCGCGTATCGAACCTCCTTCTCGGTCGACCGCTGGGGCATCTTCGTCCCGGTCAACGGCGAGGGGCACGCCGCCGCCGAGGCGCTGGTGCGGGAGACCGCCGCGGTGGACGTGGAGGTGCAGGGATGACCGCCCGGGCCGCCGCGACCGTGGTCCTCGCCGCCTTCGCGCTGGGCGGCTGCGACGACCAGATCAAGCACCTGGATCAGCGGACCCCGTTCTTCAACACGATGTCCTGGCAGCCCTCGGTGGAGGCCTACGAGGAGCGGGCGCGGTTGCCGGTGCCCGGCACGATGCCGGTCGACGGCGAGCGCACGTACGACCTGCTGGCGGCCGACACCATGCTGGTCAGCCCGATCTCCGGCACCGAGGCCGACCTCGCCCGCGGGGCGGAACTGTACAGCCAGTTCTGCACCGTCTGTCACGGCGTGACGGGGGCGGGCGACGGCTCCGTGGTGGGGCAGAACCGGATTCCGGACATCCCGCTCCTCAACATCCGGGGCGAACTCACGCGCGGATACACGGACGGCTACATCTGGGGCATGATCGGGAACGGACGCGGGTTGATGCCGCCCTACCGGCGCATCCCGGCCATGGACCGCTGGTACCTGGTCGCGTACGTGCGGCAACTGCAGGCCGAGGCGATGGCCGAGGAAGCGGCGGCGGCCGAGGCTGCGGCGGCTGAGGCGGCGGCCGAAGCGGCGGCGGAGTCCGAAGCGGGCGAGGTCCCCGGGACGGGAGGAGGCCTGTGAGCGGCGGCGGCGACCGTCCGGCGCTCACGACGGGCGAGGCGCTGAAGACGATCAGCGGCCGCATCCCGACGGTGTGGCTGGCCGTGTGGCTGGCGGCGGTCGCGATCGGGGCCGTCGGCTTTGCAACGACGGTCGGCGGCGACGCGCAGCGCGCCTGGATGAGCGTGTGGTCGAACTTCCTCTTCTGGACCGCGATCTCGATGGCGGGCATCGTCTTCGGGGCCGTCCTCCAGGTCGCGAAGGGGCACTGGGGCAAGAGTTTCCGCCGGCTGGCCGAGGCCGCGGGCGCCTTCCTCCCTATCTCCTTCGCCCTCTTCTTCGCGCTCCGGCTGGGCGCCGAGCACGTCTTCCCCTGGATCGGGCCTGTGGAAACATCGCACCTGAACCGCGACTGGCTGACGCTCGAGGGCGTCTTCATGCGGAACGGGGTTCTGCTCGCGGTGCTCTATCTGCTCGGCTTCGTGTGGCTCTTCTACTCGATCCGGGCCGACGCGCCGCTGGTCGCCGCGGAGAGCCGGGGGTGGCGCAAGGCCGTCGTGTCCCTCTTCGCCCGGCGCTGGCGCGGGGACGACGTGGAGGTCGAGCGCTGCCGGAGTCGCATCGGGCGGCTTTCCGCCGTGCTGATCCTGAGCTGGGCCGTCATCTTCTCGCTCCTGTCGTTCGATTTCGGGATGTCGCTCACGCCGGGCTTCATGAGCATGGTGTGGGGGCCGTACTACTTCATCGGCGGCTGGCTCGGCATGCTCGCGCTCGTCGCGGTCATGGCCCACCGCTACAACGGGCGGACCGACGGGATCCGGCTGTGGGGCAAGTACGACTTCCACGATCTCGGCAAGCTGACGTTCGCCTTCGTGGCGTTCTGGACCTACCTCTGGTTCGCCCAGTATCTCGTGATCTGGTACGGCAACATCCCGCGCGAGACGAACTTCTTCATGCCGCGTTCGACGGGCGCCTTCGGCTGGATGTTCTGGCTCCAGATGGTGCTCATCTTCGCCCTCCCCTTCCCCTTCCTCCTGGGGCGGAGCCCGAAGATGAGTTCGCGCTGGCTGGCGTTCGTCGGGTTGCTGATCCTGATCGGGTTCTGGGTCGAGCGCTGGAACATGGTGGCGCCGTCGATCTGGCACGGGGAGGGGCTGCCGCTCGGCGTGCCGGAGGCGATGATCTCGATCGGGTTCGTCGGCCTGTTCGCCCTCGCGTACGGCGCCTACTCGACGACCTTCCCGAAGGTCCCGATGCGCGAGACGATCGCGCTGGGGAGTCCCGGCCGCGGCCCGTAGGCGGCCGCCAATTTCTGCCCAAGGGACAGAGGGGTGCCCCAGGCGGCCTCCGGCCTCTATTTTCAAACGCTGGCTGAACGCTGGCCGTATGACGTGACGGCGCGGACCATGCCGATCTGGCGTGGCCTCGTGCCGCGAAGTTCTTGACCGAGGCGGTTTGGATGGAGCTTTCCGACAACTACGAGCAGATGCTGCAGCGAACGACCGCGACGGTCGAGAAGTACCGCGAGGGGGCCGAGGAGCTGAGGGTGAAGCTCCGCGAGGCCCGCGCCGGCCGAAAGGTTCAGATCATGGCCATGATCGACCGGCTGGAGCGCAAGTACGACGGGGCGAAGACGCGCCTCGAGGAGCTTTCCGACTCCGAGGAAGACGGCAGGAGCCAGGCCCTCGGCGTCCTCCACCAGAAGGTGGTCTCCGAACTCTCGGACATGAAGCGGACGATCCAGACCCGCATCCGCTGACCCCGGCTTCCTGAGTCGTCCTCGATGTGCAACATCGATGGCGAAGCGACCGATCGCAGCGCTGATGCCGGATCGGGTCAGCCAGCGTCCACGGCGGTGTCCGGCAACGGGACTCCGAGCACACGTCCCTCGAGTCTGGCCACGGCCATGCGCGTCTTGGCCAGTTCAGCCGCCACCGCGTCGATGCGGCCGCCGAGCTCGGCCCGCACGCCACCGATGTCGCCCCGCAGCTCAAGGCGCAGATCCTTGATGTCGCCCCGAAGCTCGTCGCGAACGCCATCGATACTGTCCGCGAGATTCCCCGTGAGCTTGACCAACGCCACGCCCAAGCCGACGATGCCCAAGAATATGGTGACAAGTCCGATGATCACTTCCAACCCCATCGCTGCCGACTCCCGTTGGAGGTTCCGCGCACCGCCCGGCCCACCGGCCGGGGCCTTACGGACACGAACCTCCCCGCCCCGATCAAGGTGGTATCAAACGGCGCACGCTTCAAGCCGGAGTCTTGGCCATCCAGGACACCCGGCTCAGTCGTAGCGGATCAGTCCGGGCACTGGACGCCGTGTTCAGTCCAGGCGCAGGGCGGCGCGGAGGAGGCGGCGCTGGTGCCGGACGTGCTTGCCGAAGTAGCCCTCCGCGGGGCTCGCGCGTTCGGGGCGGCCGATGTAGACGGGCTCGCGGCCGATGAGTTCGCGCAGGTGCGGTCGCACGTATGTCCAGGCGCCCATGTTCTCCGGCTCTTCCTGTACCCAGCAGATCTCCGCCGCGCGGGGATACGGGGCCAGGGCCGCGGCCAGTTCCTCCGTCGGGAACGGGTACGGCTGTTCCACGCGCAGGATCGGGATGTCGTGGGCGGGGGGAGCCTCCGCCAGCAGGTCGAAGTAGACTTTTCCGCTGCACACGATGACGCGGCTCACGTTCGACGGGTCGGCGCGGAAGTCGGGGTCCGGGAGCACGGGGCGGAAGGCGCCGCCGGTGAGATCGCCGATCGTGGACCGGGCCCGGGGATGGCGGAGCAGGCTCTTCGGCGTCATCACGATGAGGGGACGGCACGTCGCGCGCAGCGCCTGCCAGCGCAGCGCGTGGAAGTACTGCGCTGGCGTCGTGCAGTTCACGACGCGGATGTTGCCTTCGGCGGCGAGTTGCAGGAAACGCTCCAGGCGGGCGCTCGAGTGCTCCGGGCCCTGGCCCTCGTAGCCGTGCGGGAGGAGCAGGACGAGCCGCGACTCCAGGCCCCACTTCGTGCGGCCCGAGACGATGAACTGGTCGATGATCGCCTGCCCGACGTTGCCGAAGTCGCCGAACTGCGCCTCCCACATGACGAGCGCGTTGGCCGCGATCGTGGAGAAGCCGTACTCGAAGCCGAGCGTGGCGATCTCGGACAGGGGGCTGTTCGCGATGCGGAACGCCGCCTGCCCGTCTTCGAGGTGGGCCATGGGCGTGTACGGGCGCCCGTCCTCGGCGTCGTGCAGCACGAGGTGGCGGTGGCTGAACGTGCCGCGCTCGGTGTCCTCGCCGGTCAGCCGCACGGGGACGCCCTCCGTGAGCAGGCCCGCCAGCGCGAGCGCCTCGCCGTGCCCCCAGTCGATCCCTTCGTCCAGCGCCGCGCGGCGCCGTTCCAGTTGTCGGCCGAGCTTGTGGAAGGGCTTGAAGTCGTCGGGCCAGCGGTGGATCGCCTCGTTGAGGTCCCGCAGCCGCGCCTCCGGAATACCGGTCGGCCGCGCCGGCTCCGCCGGATCCAGCAGGCGCTTCGGGTCCGGGGCCGCCCCGGTCTGTGCGTCCGCTTCCTTGTGCGCGGCGATCGCCCCTCTGGCCGCCTCGAGTTCCGCATCCACATCCGCGACCATGGCGTCGGTCTCTTCGCGGGAGAGAAGCCCGCGCTCCACGACGCTTTCCGCAAACTGCGCGCGTACGCGCGGGTGCGAGTCGATCCGCTCGTACATCATGGGCTGGGTGTACGAGGGTTCGTCCCCTTCGTTGTGCCCGTAGCGCCGGTATCCCACGAGGTCGATGACCAGGTCCTCCCCGAACTCGAACCGGTAGTCGACGGCGAGCCGCACCGCGGCCATGCACGCTTCGGGGTCGTCCGCGTTCACGTGCACGACGGGGAGCCGGAAGCCGAGCGCCAGGTCGCTCGCGTACCGGGTCGAACGGCTGTCGCCGGGCAGCGTGGTGAAGCCCAGCTGGTTGTTCGTGATGATGTGGAGCGTGCCGCCCGTTTCGTAGGCGTGCAGCCGGCACAGGTTCAGCGTTTCCGCCACGACGCCCTGCCCTGCGAAGGAGGCGTCGCCGTGGATGAGGATGGGGAGGATGGCCGATGAGTCGGAGGCCTCGCCGCTGAAGCGCGCGGCCCGGGCCATTCCGAGGACGACGGGGTTCACGTGCTCGAGGTGGCTCGGGTTCGGGGCGAGCCGCACGTCCAGTTCGACCTCGTCCTCCGCGACCTGCGACCGGCCTCCGACGTGGTACTTTACGTCGCCGGATCCGTGCTCCGGGAGCGCGGTCATGATGCCGCGCGCGGCCTGTTCCTCGAATTCGGCCACGATCGACTCGTAGGACAGCCCCATGACATGGGCCAGCACGTTCAGGCGCCCGCGGTGCGCCATCCCCACGAACACCTGTCGCGCCCCGCGCCGCCCCGCGCTCCCGATGATCCCGCGCATCATCGGCACGAGCATGTCGAGTCCCTCTACGGAGAACCGCTTCTTCCCGAGGTAGGTGCGGTGCAGGAAGGTCTCGAGCCCCTCCACGCGCGTCAGCCACTCGAGGCATGCCTTCGCCCGCTCGCGGCTCATGAGGAGGCGGTGGCGGTGCGACTCGATGTAGTCCACGAGCCAGTCGCGCTGCGTGGGGTTCTCCATCTGGTCGAGCTCGTAGCCGATCGGGCCGCAGTAGATCTCCTCGAGGCGGTCCACGACCTCGGCCGCGTTGTCGCCCAGGTGCTTCAGCCAGACGGCGGAAGCCGGCACGCGCGCGAGTTCTTCGCGGCGGATCCCGTGATACGCCGGTTCGAGCAGCGGATGCCTGGGAGGCTCGGAGCCGAGCGGATCGATGCGCGCCCCCAGGTGGCCGTACGCGCGGTAGGCCTCTCCCTGCGCCCCGGCGTTGGGGGCAAGCCGCCGGTCCCCCGTCCCCCGGCCCGCGGCTGGGGCGGGGGTTTGGGGGGGGGGTGGGGGAGGGGGGGGAGGAGGAGGGACGACCCTCGCTGGCGCTTCGATGGCCACCCCGGTCGATGGGTCCCAACCCACCAGCGGCGGTGGGATCACGCCCCGGTCGCGCAGCGCCCGTTCGACCAGCCCCTCGGCGTATCCCGCGTTGTAGCCGTCCGCGACCCAGCCGCGGTCGGCGGTGGAGCCGCTTCCGTCGTCGCTCATCGCGTCGCCGCTCGCCTAGTGGTGTCCGTGGCCATGGCCATGGCCGTGTTCAACGTTCTCGGCGCCCGCCGCGCCGGAGAGGCTCCGGTACACGGTGTCGAGCCAGCGTTCCGTCGGGATGAACTGCCAACTCCAATCCGCCCACTCCTCGGCGACGCCCTCGCCCTGGATCTGTTCGCTGCTCATCCCCGCGTCGATCTTGCCGCGGACCATCGCGATCGTCTCGGTGATCATGCGGTGGTACGTCCGCAGGTCGTCCACGGTGGAGAGCGGACCGTGTCCGGGGATGATGTGGATGTCCGCCGGCACGTTGTCGAGCACCTGTGCCACCGCTTTCTCGAGTCCCTCCACGCTCCCCCCACTGTCGATGTCGACGAAGGGGAAGAGGCCGGAGAAGTAGTCGTCTCCCATGTGGAGGACGTTCGAGCCCGTGAAGTGGATGAGCGCATCCCCGTCGGTGTGTCCGTGCGGGATGTGGAACGCCCGGATCTCCTCGCCGTTGAAGTGGATGGAGAGGGCGTCGTCGAAGGTGACGACGGGAAGGGCCACGTCGGGCGATCCGCCCGCGGCCAGCCTCGTGCGCACGTTCGTGTGCGCGACGATCGTGGAGGCGTCCCCGAACTCGGCGTTGCCTCCCGTGTGATCGCCGTGGAAATGCGTGTTGATGATGAACTGCGGCTGCGCCGCCTCCTCCGATTGCCCGACTTCCCGCAGTGCGTCCCGGATCTTGTCCGCCAACGGAGCGAACTGGTCGTCGACCATCACGACGCCATCGGGGCCGGAGGACACGCCGATGTTGCCGCCGCTTCCCACCAGCATCCAGACGCTGCCGGCGACGTGCGTCGCCTCGATCTGGACGGCCGAGAAGTCACGCTGCGCGAAGACGGGGGCGGAGAAGAGACCCGTGCAAAGGGCCGCAAGGAACAGCGATCGAGCTTTCATGGAAAGAAACTCCTGAATACGGGCGCCGTGCAGCGCCGGGCGCGTACCGCCGGGCGCCCGAAGATGGGGCAGGGCCCGGGCCAATGCCACCTTTGCCTTCCGCCGCCCGAAGCGCCGGAACTCTTGACCGCCCGGCGATTCCCGAACCACACTGCGCAAAATGCGCAGCTATATCGTTTTTCTCCTGCTCTTTTCGGTCAAGGTCGCGGCGAAGGCGTTCTGCCGGGTCCGGCTGGAGCGGCTCCGCGAAGCCGACGATCCCTGGTCCGGTCTGCGCGTGCTCGCACTGCTCAACCACACGAGTCTCTTCGAGCCGGTCTTCCTCGCCGTGGTGCCGAATCGCGTGCTGTGGCAACTCGCGACGCACGGTGTCATACCGCTCGCGGACAAGACCGCGGCTCGACCGATACTGGGCCGGCTCTTCCTGCTCTTCGCCAAACACGTCGTGCCGGTGACGCGCGAGAAGGATGACACGTGGGAGGAAGTGCTGCGGCAGGTCCGGGACCCGGAGGCCGTGCTCATCATCCTGCCGGAAGGGCGCATGATGCGCCGCACGGGGCTGGATGTTGAGGGGAATCCCATGACCGTCCGCGGGGGGATCGCAGATATCCTCCGGGCGATGCCGGACGGCCGGCTGTTCATCGGCTACAGCGGCGGGCTTCACCACATCCAGGCCCCCGGGGAACGCTTCCCGCGACCCTTCCGGAGCGCCTGGCTGGGCGCCGAGGTCGTGGATATCGAGGAATACCGCGGAGAATTGGGTGGCTCGGAGTGCGCGGAGACCTTCAAGGTGGCGGTGATCGAGGACCTCACTCGGCGCCGCGACGCGTACTGTTACCGCACCGGCTGAAGGCGAAGGGGCGTCCCGTCAGTTGAAGCGGACGCGCCTCCAGTTCCCCTCCCCGTCGAAGGTCCACGCATCCCCGTCGATCACCACGAACGAGATGCGGCGCGCGTTCCGGATGTCGGCGGCGGGGTTCGCCTCGAGGACGATGAAGTCGGCGCGCTTCCCGATCTCGATCGTCCCCCGCTCATGGAGTTGGCCGAGCTCGATGGCGCCGTTCCTCGTGGCCATGCCGAGGACTTCGAGCGGGGAGATGCCGGCCTCCACGAGCAACTGCATCTCACTGTGGAAACCCTCTCCCCATGCGGTCGTGCGCGGAGCATCGGACCCCACGAGCAGGCGGACCCCGTGGCCGTGGAAGGTCCGGACCAGCGCCTCGGCCCTGGGCCAGACCGCCTCGAGCGCCCTCTGATCGTCGTTGGACAGCGGCGCGCAGGTGGCGGCGGCGGCCGGACAGTCGAGGGAGGCGGACGCACTGGCGAGCATAGGCAGGAGGGCCGAGTCGTTCGAGAGGAGCGCGGTGACGGCACGGTCGACGTCGGGCCCCTGCGGCTCCAGCCGCTCCAACCACGCGATCTGGGCCGGAACCTGCCCCGCCTCCGCGAGCGCCTCGAAGGGTCCGCGCTCGGTCTCCGGAAGCAGCTCGGCGTCGCCGGAGACGAGGGGACCCGCGACGTCGGAGCCGGCGCGGAGGGCCAGCAGCCACCCACCATCCCGGCGGTCGGCCCACAGGGGCACCTCCGCGCGGCGCGCGGCCCGCGCGATCCCGACCAGCCAGGACGGAGGCACGGTGGAGGCAATGGAGACGAAGCCGGCCCCATCCGCGGCCTGCCGCGCCACCTCCGCGACGGCGGCGGCCTCCGATTCCAGCGCCGCGCCGCGCGGCGCGCTCCCGGCATCGAGAACGGGTCCGCCAACGTAGACGGCGGGCACGGGATCGTCGCCGAAGCCTCCGCGGCCCCGCTCCTCGAAGACGGCCAGGGAGATGGCTCCGTCGCGCACCCCGGTGATCCCGGCGGCCAGCAGCGCGCGCAGTTCGTCCGTGGTTCGGGGCGAGGCGTGCGCATCGATGAAGCCGGGCATGAGGTACGAGCCCGAGAGGTCCACGACGACGGTGCCTTCCGGGGCGGCCACGGAGCCCTGGGCGCCGATGTCCTGTATTCGGCCGCCCCACACGAGGACCGACGACGAAGGCCTGGGGGGGCCGCCACGGCCATCGATCACGGTCACATTGGTGAACAGCTCCGACTGCGGCGCGATGAACGTGTCCTGGCCGGCGCCCGCCAATCCGCCGGGGACTGCCACCCCCGCCAGTATCGCGGCGACCGCGACGAGCGGCCGGCGTCGCGGCGTCCCTGCGCGTCGCAAGTCAGGCCCCGTCCGCCCGTGGCCCATCCGCGGACCGGATGAAGAGTTCCCGCTTCGGGTAGGGGATCTCCACGCCGGCCTCCGCGAAGGCGCGGAGCGCCCCCTCGCTGATGTCGTCCGCGATGCGCCGTCTCGCCCTCGCGTCTACGACCCAGACCCGCAGTTGGAGATTGACCTCGGACGGACCGAAGCTCCGGGCGATGACGATCGGCGCGGGATCGTCCTTGACCCCCTCGACGCCCAGGGCGATGTCCACCAGCAGCGACTTCGCCCGCTCGATGTCCGATTCGTAGGCGACCGAGAAGGGGATTCGGAGCCGGATGTCCTGGCCGGACATCGTGTAGTTGACGATGTCGCGCAGCATGAGCTGACTGTTCGGGACGACGATGACGAGATTGTCGGGATTGCGGATCTTCGTGGCCCGGAGCCCGATCTCGATCACGTCGCCCCAGGACCCTGTCTCATTGGGCGCGGTCCACAGTTCGATCCGGTCCCCGACCTGGAAGGGACGGTCGACGATGAGGAGCACGCCCGCGATCACGTTGGAGAGCGTGTCCTTGGCGGCGAGCGACAGGGCGAGGCCCATGACGCCGGCCCCGGCGAGGAGAGGCGCGATGTTGATGCCCAGTTCCGCGAGCGCGAGGACGATGCCGAGGGCGATGACCGCGAATCGAATCGCCTTGTTGATCATCGGGAGCGCCGTCTTGTCGAGCGGCGTCGACGTGCGCGAAACGACCTCGGTTTCGAGCGCGGTCAGGAGATCCCCGACGAAACGGCTCAGCGGGAAGAAGAGGACGCCGATCCAGATCGCATAGACCCACTGGGCCGCGGTAGCCAGAGCCCAGATGTCCAGCAGACGCCAGACTGCCCACGCCCCGCTCGACAGCAGAAGGGCCTGGCGCAGCAGCCGCACGGCCAGATCGTCGAGCTGCGTCGCGGTTCGCGTTACCCAGTGCTTCTGGGCACGGCCCAGGACCATCAGCGCCACGAGGTAGACGAGACCGGCGACCGCGACCACGATCAGGCTGGGCAGCCAGCGCGGAGCCATGAAGGCGACCGCTTCGCTCCACAGTTGTGACAGTCTCTCCATCAAGCCTCGCCTCTCCCAAGCCGTTGCCGCCACGCGCGGGGCTCTCGCACCCGCGGGGCGACTGCACCCCCGCTGCACCCCCGCGCGCGGTCGCCGCACGATGCCGCGCAGAATCGTATCGTAATGGTACCGTGGCAGCCTTCCTGCGGATAACTTGGGGGATGGAGCGGCAGGAATCGAACCGGGAGCGGTGATGTTGAACGGAAAGTTCGGAAGGATGGGGGTCGGAGCGGCCTTCCTCGGGTTGGCGATGCTCGTCAACGCGTGCGCGCCGGAAGCGGCGGGGGAGAGCGGGCGCACGGCGGCCGCGGCCTCGTCGACGGCTGCGGTCTCATCGACGGCAATGGTCGATGCGACGTTGGCCGCGACCATCGCGGAAACGCCGACGATCAAGGTCTACAAGTCTCCCACCTGCGGGTGCTGCGCCCTCTGGGTAGACCACATGCGGGAGGCCGGGTTCGAACTCGACGTCCTCGACATGGATGATGCGGACCTCATCCGCGTGAAGCTCGACGCGGGCGTGCCGCTGCAGATGCAGACATGCCACACGGCGCTCGTCGGCGACTACGTGTTCGAGGGGCACATTCCCGCGGAGGTCATCGCCCGGTTCCTCGCCGAGAAGCCCTCCGCGCGCGGGCTCGCGGTGCCCGGCATGCCGATAGGCTCCCCGGGCATGGAGTTCCGGGACCGGGTCGACCCGTACGACGTGATCGAGTTCGACGAGGCAGGCAACACGTCGGTCTACGAGAGCCGCTGACTTCGTAACCCCGCCGCTCCCGGCACATCGCGAACTCAGTCTGAGTGGCTGCGTTCATCGCGGCGCTGCTGGCGCCGGTCGCCGGAGTCCTGCTCTACCTCTGGCTGCACAATCGCCCGAGTACGATTCGCGCGATCGATACCGCCGTCCTGTGGATCCTTCCGGTGCTGGTCGTCTTTCAGGTCCTCCTGCACGCCTGGCCCGAGGTCCACATCGCACCCCTCATCGCGGTCGTGCTCGGAGCGGGCGCCCTCTATCTCGTGGAGAAGATCTCCCATTCGCTGGCGCGGCACACGGACGACCTCGCCATCTTTCTGGGTGTGTTTTCGATGGCGGTGCACGCGCTCCTGGAGGGTGGCGCGCTGATACCTGCCGCGGCGAGCGCTCCGTTCGCCTTCGCCGTCATCCTGCATCGGGTCGCCGTCGGGTTACTGATCTGGTGGCTGCTCGAGCCTCGGCACGGCGTCGGCCTGGCAATGGCGGGGGTCGGAGCGATCCTCGTGGCGACGACGGTCGGGTTCGCGGCGGGCACGGAGCTACTCCCGGATGGGCACGCGGCCGTCGAAAACTACCAGGCGTTCGTCGCGGGGTCGCTGCTTCACGTCGTGTTTCACCAGGGGCGACGCGACCACCGACACGACTGAGTGCGGCGCGGCCGGCTTCCGGGTCGGCTCACCGCCGCGGCGACGTACGCCACGGGCTTCCTCCTCGCCAACCCCGGATCGGGTAGCCGCACGAAGCCTCGGGCGCCGTGCCGGCGAGGAAGAGTTCGGGCTGGCCCCGACAGCCCCACCCGGCGCGCAGACCGGTCCGGGGTTCGACCTCGATCCATTCCACGCCGTCGGGGAACCGGAAGTCGGCTCCGCCTTCGGGCCCGAGGACCCGGATGAGGAAATCCGTGAAGATCGGCTGGGCGGCGCGGGAGCCCGACAAGCCCAGAGGCGTCCCGTCGTCGAATCCGACCCAGACGCCGATGGCCAGTTCCGGCGTGTAGCCGACGAACCAGGCGTCGCGCGAGCCGTTCGTGGTCCCGGACTTTGCCGCGAGGGGGCCCCGGTACCCGGCCGCGCGCACACCGCTTCCCGTGCCGCGCTCCACCACGCCGCGCAGCGCGGATGTCACGAGGTACGCCTCCGCCGGGCTGATCACGGCCTCCCGGCGAAGTTCGGCCGGTCGGATGGCTTCGCCCTCTCGACCGAGAACGGCTCGCGCGGCGCGCGGAGGCGCCCGCCTCCCCTCCGCCGCGAGCACCGCGTAGGCCGCCGTCAGCTCGAGGAGCGTCACCTCCGAGGCGCCGAGGGCGAGGCTCGGGTAGGGCGCCAGGGAACTCTCGACACCCAGCCGCTGCGCGGTCTCCACGATCCTTTCCGGACCGACGGCGAGTCCCAGGCGGGCGAACGGCACGTTGCGCGACCCCTCGAGCGCGTCGCGCAGCCTCACGGGCCCGAGGAACTCGCGATCCGCGTTGGAAGGTCGCCACATCCCCGCCGGCGTTTCGAGCGCCAGCGGTTCGTCCCGCAGCGTGGAAGCCAGGGTGAAGGGGGCGTCGGCCCGCGGATCCAGCGCGGCCAGCGCCACGATCGGCTTGAAGGCGCTTCCCGGCTGGCGCAGCGCGTCCGCAGCGCGGTTGAACTGCGACGTGGCGTAGGAGCGTCCGCCGACCATCGCCAGGATGTCGCCGCTCCGCGGGTCGAGGGCCACGAGCGCCGCCTGGAGAGGCTTCGACTGCTCCGTGAGGCGGGGACGGCTGCGCTCGAGCCTCCGGATTCCGTCCGCCACGGCCAACTCCGCCGCTCGCTGTATCTCCGGCTCCAGCGACGACACGACGGTCAGACCCGAGCCCTCCATGCTCAGCGGCCGTGCTCCGGATCCCAGCTCTCGCCGCAGGAAGTCCAGATACCAGCGGGCATCGGCGCTCCGCTCCCGAGGAGAGCTGAGTGTCAGACTGGTTTCGAGCTCGGCGTCCAGCCGGTCCGCGTCGATGTGTCCGAGCGCATGCATCTGCCGCAGGACCACGTCTCGCCGGACCCGGGCGCGCTCCGGGTGCCGGTGGGGGGCGTACATGCTGGGCCCTCGAATGATCCCCACGAGCATGGCGGACTGCCCCAGCGTCAACTGGGAGACATCCCGGTCGAAGAAGAACGGCGCAGCGCGGCCGAAGCCGTGAATCGCCACGCCCCCATCCTGCCCGAGGTAGATGTGGTTCACATACGCTTCGAGGAGACGCCGCTTGGAGAAGCGCCGCTCCAGGGCCACGGCGATGGCCGCCTCGCGGACCTTCCGGAGCAGCGTGCGGTCGGTCGAGAGGAAGAGCGTGCGCGCGAGCTGCTGGGTGAGGGTGCTGCCGCCCTCGGCGATCCGCCCCTGGCGCAGGTTCGAGAGCATGGCGCCGGCGATGCGGCGGGGATCCAGCGCGCCGTGCTCATGGAAGCGGCGATCCTCCACGGTCAGGAGAGCATCGACCAGGTGGGCGGGCACTTCTTCGAGTCGTACCGGGATGCGGTCGCGGCCGTGCTCGCCGGGCACGGCGCCGATGACCTCGGGATCGAGGATGAGCGTCTCGAGTTCCTGTCCGTCCGCGTCCCGAATCGATGTCACCCGGCCCGCGCCGGTATAGCCGCGAAACCGGACGCGCACCAGCCCGCCGGGATCCATGTAGCCGCCCAGACGCAACGCCCGCCGGCCGAGCCTCAGCTCTCCGCCGCGCCAGGCGAACTCTCCCCGGTCGGGCGTGCGCTTCGAAACGGACCGGTAACCGACGCGCTCCAGGTGGCCGGCGACCTGACGAGGCTCCACGCGGTCGCCCGGACGCAGGACGAGCGGCCGCGCGAAGACGCGGGTCGGGGAGACGGCATCGATCGCTTCGAAGTCGCGCACGACCTTCGCCTCGAAACCGAGATAGCCGAGCCAGCCCGCCGCGAGGACGCCTGCCAGGATTCCCAGCCTGCGCCAGATTCTGCTCCTGCTTCTCCTGCCTCTCTTGCGTTTCACATCGACTAGGACGCTCCGGGTCGGAAAAAGGTTCCCGGATCAGTCAGCCGCCCGCAGGTGCGTCCCGAAGGTGTCCAGGTCGATGTTCGAGCCGGAGAGGACGAGGCCGACGCGACGGCCCTCCAGCCTCTCCCGGAGGGGACCGCACACGGCGGCCAGCGGAGCGGCGGAGGCGGGTTCGGCGACCAGCTTCGCGTCGAGGAACAACGCTTTCAGGGCGGCGCGGATCGCGTCGTCCTCGACGAGCACGACGTCATCCACGTAGCGCCGTACGAGTCCGAAGCTGTACGGCGCCGCGTGGGGGGCGCCGAGGCTGTCGGCGATCGTGTCGATGCGGTCGAGCGCCACCGGCTCGCCCGCATCGAGGCTGCGCCGCATGGAGTCGGCGCCGACGGGCTCCACCCCGTAGACCCTGCACGCGGGCGCAAGCTGTTTGACGATACTCGCTGTGCCGGAGATGAGACCCCCGCCCCCGATGGGGACGACGAGCGCCTCGAGGTCGGGAAGCTGCCCCGCGACCTCGAGACCCACGGTCGACGTGCCGAAGACCGTCGCCTCGCCTTCGAACGGATGGATCGCCAGCCGACCGTCTTCCCGGGCAATCTCCTCCATGCGCGCGAATCCGCTCGCCCCGTCGTCCGCGAACTCGATCTCCGCGCCGAAGTTCCGGCAGCGCGCGACGCGGGCCGGGTTGGCGGAGGATAGCATGACGACCTTCGCGCTCGTGCCGGCGGCCCGAGCGGCGTAAGCCACGGAGATGGCATGGTTCCCGGCGCTCACGGCCGTGACGCCTCGGCGCAGCGTCTCCGCGTCCGCCAGGAGGACGTTGTTGAGGGCGCCCCGGACCTTGTAGGAACCCGTGCGCTGGAAGAGTTCCAGTTTGAGAAAGAGGTCGACCCCCGCTGGCAGAGAAGCGACGCCGGGGTCGGGAATCCAGCGTCTCACCGGCGTGCGTTCGATCCACGGCGCGATGCGCGCGAGTGTCTCGCGGCTCCGCGCCGGCGTCGGGGGCCGGGGGCTGGTGGCCGGAGGTTCGGTCATGGTCTCCCCGGGGTCGAGGTGGAATATCCGGGCTGGCCGTGGCGGAAGCCCGCCGCGTCGGCGGCTTGACAAGCTAATGGCGGGATGCGATCCTCCGCGCCCATGACGAACACCCATCCGTTTTTTGGCCATTATTACTACCACCGCGTGCGCGGAGGCCGGTGATCGTCCAGCTGTAACCCAAACACAGAATTGCGAACGATCGATGCCGGCCCGGGGTGGCCGGCTTTTTTTGTCGCTGCCCTCCCGCCCGGCGTCGGCCTTCCGAGCCCAGGACATGAACCACAAAACGACAAGACTCGCCCTGCCCAAGGGGCGGATGCAGTCCGGCGTACTCGAACTGCTGACCGCCGCAGGGGTGCGGGTCGATCTCGGGGAGCGCCGCTACCGCCCGGTCATCTCGGTCCCCGGTTTCGGCGCCAAGCTGCTAAAGCCGCAGAACGTCGTGGAAATGCTGCATGCGGGATCTCGCGATGTGGGATTCGCGGGGGCCGACTGGGTGGCGGAACTGAACGGATCGCTGGTCGAGCTTCTGGATACGGAGCTCGATCCGGTGCGCGTCGTGGCCGCCGCTCCGACCCGGATCGCCAGGGCGGGACTGCGCGCCGCCGGCCGCCGGCTCACGGTAGCGTCCGAATACGCGCGGCTTTCCTCGCGCTGGATCGAAGATCGGGGACTAGACGCGACGCTCGTGCGATCGTACGGCGCGACGGAGGTGTTTCCGCCGGAGGACGCCGACGTCATCGTCGACAACACCGCGACGGGCGCGACGCTCGACGCCAACGGGCTCGAGATCGTCGACGAACTCATGACCTCATCGACCCGCCTCTACGCGAACCCGCGGGCGCTCGAGGATCCGCGGCACCGCGAGCGCATCGACAACCTGGTCGTGGTGCTGAAGTCGGTCGTTGAGGCCCGGCAGCGGGTCATGCTTGAGGTCAACGTGGATGCGGCGCGGCTGGATGACCTGGTGGCCGTGCTCCCCTGCATGCGCAAGCCGACGGTGTCGCGCCTGCACGGCGAAGAGGGCTACGCCATCCGGGTCGCGGTGCTGCGCGACGCTCTCCCGGGCCTGATCCCGAGCGTGAAAGCGCGGGGCGGAACCGATCTCGTCGTGACGACGCCGGGACAGATCGTCGCATGAGCGGGATGGCGGTGGCCGCTCCGCCGAGCGAACGGCTCCGGCTCGACCACAACGAGCGCCTGTTCCCGGCGCCGGAAATCGTGCGTCTCCTTTCGCAGGTGCCGGCGAGTACCCTGACGCGGTATCCGGAGGCGGCCGGCCTGGAGGCGTCCCTCGGCGAAGCCTGGGACCTGGAAGCCGACCGCGTCCTCGTCACGGCCGGAGCGGATGACGCGATCGACCGCGTGTGCCGCCGCTGGCTCGCCGGCGGCCGGGAGATGATCACCGTGACCCCCACGTTCGAGATGTTCCCGGCTTTCGCGGCGCTCGCGGGCGGCCGGGTGCGGTCGATCCCCACGCTGAACGACCCCGCTCCACTCGGACCGATCCTCGAACGGGTCGGGGAACGGACGGGACTGGTCGTCGTGATCTCGCCGCACAACCCCACGGGAGCGGTGGCCCCGGTCGAGCGGATCCTGGCCATCGCCGACGGCCTGCCGGCGAACGCCGCACTGCTCGTCGATCTCGCCTACGTCGAGTTCGCCGACCGCGACCCGACGCGGGAACTGCTGCGGCGCGACAACGTCCTCGTCGTACGGACGCTCTCCAAGGCGTGGGGCCTCGCCGGGCTTCGCGTGGGTTCCGTGCTGGGCTCGCCCGCGGCGATCGCGGACCTCCGCGCCGGCGGTGCGCCCTTCCCGCTTGCGGGTCCCTCCATCTGGTTGGCGGAGCGGGCGCTCGCGTTGGGCGACCGTGTCACCGCGACGTACGTCGCCGCCGTGCGAGACGAGCGCGAGCGGCTCGTCTCGGCACTGCGCGCGGCGGGGGCGGAGCCCTTTGAGTCGCAGGCGAACTTCGTGCTCGCCTCCACCGACCGCGCGGCCGCCCTGCACCGCGGCTTTCGGCAGCGGGGCATCGCCATCCGGCGCTATCCGAGCTTCCCGGACCTGGTCCGGATCACGCTTCCGGGGGACGAGGCGACGTTCCGCGACCTCCTCCGTGTGCTCGACTCGACGTTTGGACACATCTCGTGAAGGGGATTCCCATGAATGCGAACTCGAATGCGAACTCGGGAGAGAGTCGCTCGGCCGGCGGGCGGGTGGGAGAACGGTCCCGCCGCACGCTCGAGACCCGCATCGAAGCCCGGCTGGACCTGGACCGCCGGGGACGCAGCCACGTCGATACGGGGCTCGCGTTTCTCGATCACATGATCGGCGCCGCGGTCTTTCACGGCGGCATGACGCTGGATCTGCGCGCGCAGGGCGACCTCGACATCGACGACCACCACACGGTGGAAGACTGCGGGCTCGTCTTCGGTTCGGTCATCCGGGACGCGCTCGGGGACCGGAGGGGGATCCGCCGCTTCGGGTACGCCTACGCGCCTCTCGACGAGGCGCTCGCCCGGGCGGTCGTGGACCTCTCCGGGCGTCCCTTCGCCGAGGTGGACCTTGGCCTCCGGCGCGAGATGCTGGGGACCGTCGCAACCGAGAACCTCAGCCATTTCTTCGCCTCGCTCGCGACGGCGGGAGGCTTGACGCTCCACCTGGATGTCATCCGCGGAGACAACGACCACCACCGCGCGGAGGCCGCCTTCAAGGCGTTCGGTCTCGCCCTCGCCGAAGCGGTCGCCGAACGCTCCGCCACCGGAGTCCCGAGCACGAAAGGCGTACTCGAATCGGCCGGGTTGCCTCAATGAGCGCCGCGCGGGTTGCAACGGGTCCGGAAGATGTGGGGATCGTTCCGACGGGCGTGGCAAACCTGGAGGCGGTGGCGGCCGCCTTCCGACGGTTGGGGAAAACCCCGCGGCTGCTGGACTCAGCCACCGGGATATCGAGCGCCAACTACGTCGTCCTCCCCGGCGTCGGGTCCTTCGCCGGAGGCATGGCGGAGCTTCGCCGGCGTGGATGGGCGGAGGCCGTCCGCGGGCGGGTGGAGGAGGGACGGCCGACGCTCGCCATCTGTCTCGGACTCCAGCTCCTGTGCGAGGAGAGCGAGGAAGCGCCGGGCACCGCGGGTCTTGGGTGCGTACCGGGCCGCGTGGTCCGGCTGGCGGAGAGCTGTCGCGTTCCCCAGTTGGGCTGGAACCGCGTCGCGGCCCCGGCCGGAACCGTGTTCCTCCGTTCGGCGGTCGTCTACTACGCCAACTCCTACGGGCTCGAAGCGGGTCCCGCGGGTTGGACCGCCGCGATGGGGCGGCACGGGAGCCGCTTCGTGGCGGGGCTGGAGCGCGGCGGAGTCCTCGCCTGCCAGTTTCACCCGGAGCTCTCGGGGAAGGTCGGCGCGGGCCTTCTGAAACGATGGCTCGAAGAGTCGCCGGGCGCGGCGGAGGCGTTCGAACCGCGCGCGCAACGGCCCGCGCTCGCGGCGGCATGCTGAACGTTCGGGTCATTCCGTGTCTGGACGTGAGGGACGGCAGGGTCGTGAAGGGCGTCCGTTTCGACAACCTCGCGGATCAGGGCGACCCCGCCCGGCTTGCGCGGCGCTACGAGCGCGAAGGGGCCGACGAACTCGTGATCCTCGACGTCTCGGCCACGGCGGAGGGACGCGTGGCCCGGTTCGAGACGGTGGGCCGCGTTCGTGACGAAATCTCGATTCCGCTGACGGTCGGCGGCGGCGTCCGGACGGCGGAAGACGCGGGCGCCCTCCTGGAGGCGGGGGCGGACCGGGTCGCGGTGAACACGGCGGCGGTCGAGCGGCCGGAGCTCCTGTCGGAGATCGCGACCCGGTTCGGGGCCCAGTGCGCGGTCCTGGCCCTCGACGGCGGCGCGACGTCGGATGAGGCGTGTTCGAGCGGCTTCGAGGTTCTGACGCACTCGGGAAGCCGGCGCACGGGCCTCGATGCCGCGGAGTGGGGCCGTCGCGCGGCGGAGCTGGGAGCCGGCGAGATCCTCCTCACGAGCTTCGACCGCGACGGTACGCGAAGCGGTTACGACCTGGCCCTGATCGGCATCATCCGGGAAGCCGTGCCGGTGCCGATCGTGGCCTCGGGCGGGGGAGCCCATGCGGGTCACATGTGCGCGGCGGTCGAGGCAGGCGCCGACGCGGTCCTGGCCGCGTCGATCTTCCACCAGGGCGACTGGTCGATCGGCAGACTCAAGGATCGGCTGCAGCAGCTCGGGGTCGCGGTGCGTCGATGATCATCCCATCCATCGACCTCATGGGCGGCCGGGCCGTACAGCTTCGGCAGGGCGCGACGCTCGAAATCGACGCCGGAGACCCGCGGCCTCTCGCCGAGCGGTTCGCCGTCGCGGGGGAGGTCGCGGTCATCGACCTGGACGCGGCGCTCGGCCACGGAAACAACGCCGACCTGATCCGCGAACTGCTCCGGCTCGCGCCGTGTCGGGTGGGCGGCGGCATTCGGTCCCGCGACGCGGCGCTCGACTGGCTCGACGCGGGTGCGCGGCGCGTGATCCTCGGTACGGCGGCGAATCCCGACGTCCTGAGCGGGCTCCCTTCGGAACGCGTGATCGCGGCGCTCGACGCGCGCGACGGCGAGGTCGTCGTGGAAGGCTGGCGGCGCGGGACGGGCCGCGACGTTATCGGGCGGATGGAGGAACTCGAAGGCCTCGTGGACGGCTACCTCGTCACCTTCGTGGAGGTCGAAGGCACGCTGGGCGGGCTCCCGCTGGATCGCGTATCTGCCCTCGTCAAGGCCGCGGGATCCGCGCGCGTGACGGTGGCGGGCGGGGTCCGCGAGGTCTCGGAGATCGCGGCGCTGGACCGAATGGGCGCGGACGCGCAGGTGGGGATGGCGATCTACAGCGGGCGCATGGATCTGGGCGACGCCATCTCGGCTCCGCTGAAGTCCGACCGGGCCGACGGGTTGTGGGCGACGCTCGTCGAGGACACGGCCGGGCGCGCGCTCGGGCTCGCCTGGTCGAGCGCGGAGAGCCTGCGCACCGCCGTCAGGGAACGGCGGGGCGTCTACCAGAGCCGGTCACGGGGGCTCTGGAGGAAGGGCGAGACCTCCGGCGCCACGCAGGAACTCGTTCGCGTGGCGGCGGACTGCGACCGTGACACGCTGCGCTTTACGGTGCGGCAGCGCGGGACCGGCTTCTGTCACACCGGCGCCGCGACATGTTTCGACGCGGCGCCGTCCCGGGTGTCGGCCGGGCTGCCCTCCCTGTCGGGCATGGGCCTGTCCGACCTCGAGACCCGCCTCCGCGAGCGGCTCGCCGACCCGGAGCCGGGCTCGCTGACCGCGCGACTCGCCGGGGACGCCGAACTGCTGGGGGGGAAGCTCGTCGAGGAAGCGGGCGAACTCGCGGAAGCCGGATCGAAGGCGGACGCGGTGGCGGAGTTCGCGGACCTGTACTACTTCGCCCTCACGCGGCTCGTGAAGGCCGGCGGTTCCCTCGACGACGTACGCCTCGAACTCGAGCGGCGCGCGCTCAAGGTGCGGCGCCGGGTCCCCAGGCCGCCGGGAAGGCCGACCGGGCAGGCGGCTGCGGCGCCCGCCGCGGCAGCGGCCGGCGCGATCCTGCCGCCGATCGGCGTCGATGAGGCCGTGCGGGCGGTGCGCTCGCCGGCGCTCGACCCGGCGGCCCTCGAGGTCGCGCGGACCATCCTCGACGATGTCGAGCGGCGCGGAGAGCCGGCGCTTCGCGAGCACGCCGAGCGGCTCGGCGACCTCGAGCCGGGCGACGACCTGCTCCTCGACCGGTCGGCGCTCGGGCGCGCGACCGAGGCTCTGCACGCCGACGACCGCGAGTTGCTGCGCCGCGTAGCGGACCGGATCCGCACGTTCGCCGAGGCCCAGCGGGCATCCGCGAAAGATCTCGATACGCGGGTCGCGGGCGGTCGCGGCGGCCATCGGCTCGTGCCTGTCGAAACGGCCGGCTGCTACGCGCCCGGGGGCCGCTTTCCCCTCCCGTCCTCGGTGCTCATGACCGCCATCCCGGCGAGGATCGCGGGCGTGGGCACCGTCTGGGCCGCATCGCCGCGCCCGAGCGCGGCGGCCCGGGCCGCGGCGTTCATCGCCGGGGCGGACGGCCTGCTGGCCATCGGGGGCGCGCAGGCGATCGGTGCGCTCGCCTTCGGAGTCGGCGGCGTCTCCCGCTGCGAGAAGATCGTGGGACCGGGCAACCGGTTCGTCACCGCGGCCAAGCGCCTCCTCTACGGCCGGGTCGGCCTCGACACCATCGCCGGCCCATCCGAACTGCTCGTCGTCGCCTCGCCGGATGCGGCGCCGTCCCGCGTCGCGGCCGACCTGCTCGCCCAGGCCGAGCACGACCCCGACGCCGTCCCGCTCCTGTGCGCCTTCGACCGAGCGACCGTCGAGGCCGTCCGCGAAGCGGCCGAGCGGCAGTTGGCCGCGCTGCCGACCGCACCGATCGCGCGCCAGGCCCTGGCGGCCGGCGGCGCCCTCCTCGCGGCCAGCCCCGACGAGGCCGCCGCCATCTGCGACGCGGTGGCTCCGGAGCACCTGCACCTGCACGGCGAACTGGCCGAGTCGCTGGCTCCCCGTGTCGACCGCTATGGATCGCTCTTCCTCGGGCCGGCCACGCCCGAGGCGGCCGGCGACTACGGAGCCGGGCCGAACCACACTCTTCCTACATCGGGCGCGGCGGCGTTCGACTCCGGACTCTCGGTGTTCTCGTTCCTGCGGCGACCGACGTGGCTGTCGCTTTCGTCCGAAGATGACGCCTACGAGGACCTGCTTCGCGACACCGCCGCGCTCGCCCGACTGGAGGGACTGGAAGCCCACGCGCGCTCGGCGGAACTCCGGCTCACGGCAGCGGCCCGGGAGGATCGCGGTCGGAAGGTCCGCGCCTCGTGAGGTGGTCGAGGGCGCGGTCCACGGCGTCCTTCGTCGAGGCCGTGATCCCGCCCCTTTCGTACTCCTGCACCGCCAGCCGCTCCAGGCGGTCGACGAGCGCATCGACCCCCGGCCGCGGAGAAGACGTCAAGGCGCGGACGTGGTCGGTGGCGCCGAACAGGTTGATCCAGTACTCCGTCCGCCGCCCCCACTCCAGCAGCGCGTAGAACTGTCGGCCCGCCCGGGGCCCGACTCCGAGCACATCGAGGAGGGCGACGAAGAGCGAGACCGGCAGCAGCAACGCATCTCTCAAGCCATCGAGGACCAGTTTCAACTGGAAGACGGCGACGTCGCGCATGAGCGTCCAGCGCGAGGGAACGATTTCGGGATGCAGGGTTGCTCTGGCCGGGAACTCGTTCATCCTGTCTCTCGATCTGTCTCTCGATTTGATCCGCGAAATAAACTCCGCGGCTTCGGGTAACCCTCGCGAGGCGAACAGTCACCACAGGTTCACGCAGGTGCCCGCGACCATGGGAGCCATCATTGAACAGCTCGGAGGCAACCGACCGGATGCTCGTGCTTCGCGCGCAGCGAGGCGAGCGTGCGGCCTTCGGCGAACTCGTCACACGATACATGCAACGTGCCTACTATACCGCGCTCGGCCTCGTCGGGAACCACGACGACGCGCTGGACCTCTCTCAGGAGGCCTTCGCCAGGGCGTTCCGCGCGCGCGCCAGGATCGACCCCGAACGTCCCTTCTTCCCCTGGCTGTACCAGATCATCCGACGACTCTGTTTCAACCATACGCGGGACCAGCGGCTCCATCGCCTGAAACTCGAGAAGGCGGGCAGCTGGCTTTCGGACACGACGATGGGGCGGCGCCCGCTCAGCCCGGATCAGGCGGTGATACGATCCGAACTGCGCGAACAGGTCGGCGCGGCCATCGAACGCCTGCCCGAGCGGGAACGGGAGACGCTCGTCCTGCGCGAGTTCGAGGAGTTGCGTTACCGGGAGATCGCCGAGTTGCTGGGAATCCCCATCGGCACGGTGATGTCGCGCCTCTATCGGGCGCGGCGGTCTCTCGCGCGCGAGATCGAAACGACGGGAAAGCGTCCCGGCCACGGGGGAGGTGCGGGCGATGAGTAAGAGACACGCACACCCGCCCGGCGACGAGCGGGTGCGCCAGTTGATGATGGCCGAACTGGACCGGGAGATCTCGGGCGAGGGACGGCACGAACTCGAGTCCGCGCTCGAAGAGAACCCGGGTCTTCGCGACGAACTGGCGACATACCAGCGCCTGAAGGAGGTCACCGACACCATGACTCCGCTGAAGCCGCCGGAGGAAACCTGGGACACCTACTGGGAACACGTCTATCGCCGGCTCGAACGCGGCATCGGCTGGGTCCTGGTCTCGCTGGGAACGATCGTCGTGGGGACGTGGGCGCTGTGGACCGCCGTCAGCGAGCTGATTCGGGACACGTCGCTCCCCGCGTACATTCGCTGGGGCATGCTCGCGCTGGTCGCGGGCTTCGTGATCCTCTTCGTCTCCGTGGCGCGCGAGCGCCTGTTCATGCAGAAGAAAGACCCCTACAAGGACGTGGTCCGATGATCATCACCTCCCGAAACGACCTCGCCGGACACCGGATCGTCGAGGAATTCGGCCTCGTCCGCGGCAGCACGATCCGGGCGCGCCACCTGGGCCGCGACATCCTCGCCGGCCTGAAGACCATCGTGGGCGGCGAGATCCAGGAGTACACGAAGATGATGGCCGAGGCGCGGGAGCAGGCGGTCGATCGCATGGAGGCCGAGGCGGCGGCGGCCGGCGCTAACGCGATCCTCTGCGTCCGCTTCTCCACCTCCTACATCCTGGGAGGGACGGCCGAGATCGTGGTCTACGGCTCCGCCGTCAGGGTCGAGGAGGTCTGACCATGGTCCCGAGAATGCTCGTCGCGGCCGGGTGCGTGCTGGCCTCTCCGGCGCTGGCGCAGGAACCGGATGCGGATCCCGAGGGGGGCGGCGGAGGCGTCGAGGGAAGGTGGGTGGGATCCGTCGTGCTCCCCACGGGTGAGTTGCCCTTCTCGGTCACCTTCGAGCGCGCGGATGGCGTGCTCTCCGCCACGATGGACATCCAGGGAGCGATGGATCTTCCTCTCACTGCCGTGTCCCACGAGAACGACCGCGTGCATTTCGAACTCGAAACCCCGATCGGTCTCGCCGCGTGGGACGGAGCCCTCACGGGTGACACCATCGAGGGTGACACCATCGAGGGCGAATTCACCCAGGGCGTCGTGACCGCCACGTTCTCCGTGTCGCGGGCCGATCTTCCTGAAGCGGAGGCGGGAGAGCCGGTGCCCTACCGGGAGGAAGAAGTCTCGTTCGAGAACGGCGACGTGCACCTCGAGGGCACGCTGACGCTGCCGGAAGGGACGGGACCGTTCCCGGGCGTGGTCCTGATCACGGGCTCGGGACCCCAGAACCGGGATGAGATCGTGGCCGGATTCGCCGTCTTCCGCCTCCTCTCGGATCACCTCACCCGGCAGGGCATCGCCGTCCTCCGCTACGACGACCGCGGCGTCGGCGGCTCGACGGGCAGCGTCTCTTCGTCGACCTCGGCCGACTTCGCCGGGGACGCGCTGGCGGGGCTCGCGCGACTCTCGGAGCACTCCGACGTCGATCCCGCGCGCGTCGGACTCGTGGGACACAGCGAGGGCGCCATCGTGGCGCCCATTGCGGCCTCGCGCTCGGACGCCGTCCGCTTCGCCGTGCTGGTGGCCGGTTCGACCGTGCCCGGAACCGAGATCCTGTACGAGCAGTCCGCGGCCATTCAGCGCGCGAGCGGCGTACCCGACGATCGCATCGAATGGAACACCGACTTCCAGCGCCGTCTGTTCGCGGCGCTGAAGGCGGGGGAAGACCTCGAGGCGTATCGCGAGGAGCTGGGGGCCACCATCCGCGAGGGCATCGAGACCCTGCCCGAGGCGCAGCGCGCGGCGATCTCCGATGTGGACGCCTACGTGCAGGGCCAGATCGACGCGCAGATCGACCGCGTCGAGACCCCCTGGTTCCGCTTCTTCCTCACGTACGACCCGACCGAGGGTCTCCGGGGCACGCGGGTGCCGGTGCTGGCGCTCTTCGGCGGGCTCGACCTCCAGGTTCTCGCCGACCAGAACCGCCCGCCGCTGGAAGAGGCGCTGGCCGGGAACCCGGACGTGACGGTGGACGTGCTCCCACGCGCGAACCACCTCTTCCAGGCCGCGACGAGCGGATCCCCGGCCGAGTACGCGCTGCTCGAGAAGCGTTTCGTCGACGGCTTCCTCGAAACGATCTCCGACTGGATCCTCGCCCGCTTCGGCAGCTGACGGGTCGGAGCGGCTACTGTCGCGGCCGCTCAGCCACCGCCGGGCCAGAGTGCGGCCCGCCGCCGGAAGACGGACGGGTCGGCGAGCCATTCCGCGAAGCCCGTGCGGCGTTCGTCGGTCAGCCAGTCGATTCGGGCGTCGATGCAGGTCAACAGATCGCGGGCGTCCGCATCCAGCGTGAACCCTCCGAATTCGGCGAGGGAATCCCGGGCGGCCACAGTGAACTCTCCGCCCGACCTGTGCGCGGCCTCGCCGCTTCCGATTTCCCCCTGGGCCACGGCGTCGATGCGTCCATCGCGCAGGGCGTCGAACAATTCCTGATCGCCGGACTCCCGGCCGAGGTACACCACCTGCGGCATGTCGCTGGATGGGGGGTGAAGGCGGGTTCGGCCCTCAAGGACGGGCGATGCCATGGCGGCCGTGATCGTAAACGCCCCCGTCCCATCCGCCACGACCGTTCCGGCCGGTGTCTCCACGCGCGTCCCCGCCCGGAGCACGCCGGAACCGTCCACGATCCCCGTGATCTGGAGCAGCCGTGCTTCGCCCGTTGTCCCCGCAAGGACGCCCACGCGCACCGCGCTCGTGAGCGCGTCGTAGGAGGAGAGCCGCGCGGCATCCTCGCTTCGCACCAGCAGCGACTGGCGGAACGTGATGTGGCCGGATGTGAACGCAACCGCCCGGACACCGGTATCGTCGAGCGTCCGCGACTCGAGAATCGTGATGCCGCCGCCGGCCATGTCGAAGTCCGGCATCGCGGGCAGAAGCCAGATTCCGGGCCAGTCGGCGATCGGGCGGCGCACGAAGGAGAGTCCGGTACCGGGCATGGCCTCGAGCGCGCTGAGGAGGTCGGCTTCGTAGCCCATGTGCCGACTGAAGCCGGGCGAGTTCGGGTTCTCGTCCGCGCTGTAGCTTACGGGCGCGAAGAGTGCGTAGAACGCCACCGTGAGAGGAGCGTCGCCGCACATGGCCGACAGTGGCGGCTCCACGGGGCCTCCGCAGCCCGCACCGACGAGCGCAAACCCGGCCAGCAGCCGCTGTACGATCGGCTCTGTCGCCTTGAACTTCAGCTCGACACCCCCCTCAGCCGTCGGCCCGCAGGGAGACCGCGTTTTCGACATGTGTTCGGAAACGGTATTCTTCACGAGCGGACTCCCGCCAGAGAGCGGCATCCTGCGCCCCGGCGGCCGACGACCGTCGCAGCGATCCGAATCCAGGAGACACGGACGCCATGTACGCACCATATGCCCGGACCTTCGCCGGACTCATCGTCTCGGTCCCCCTTGGCATGGCCATCCTTGGGGGGATGCCGGCTGTGGCGACAGCCCAGGCGCCGGGTGAGGAAGTGCGGCGCCTCGCCGAGCATCCCGCGGTGCGGAACGCCTTCAGGATCATCGAGGAACTCGAACCGCGGACCATCCGCGAACTGATCGAACTCACGGAAGTTCCGGCGCCCCCCTTCATGGAAGACGAGCGCGGCCGGGTCTACGCGGAGTGGCTCCGCGAAGCCGGGGCCGACTCCGTGTTCATCGACGAGGAGGGCAACGCGGTCGGGATCCGATACGGCCGGGGCGGCGCGCGGGGATCGACGCCGGAGGGGGAGCGGCGAACGGTAGCGCTGTCGGGACACCTGGACACGGTCTTCCCCGCCGACGTCGATGTGACGGTGACGCAGCGCGGGGACACGCTCTTCGCCCCCGGCATCGGCGACGACACGCGCGGCCTCATCGCGGTCCTCACCGTGCTGCGGGCGCTCGAAGCCGCCGGCATCGAGACGGAGGCGGACGTTCAGTTCATCGGGACGGTCGGGGAGGAGGGGCTCGGCGACCTGCGCGGGATGAAGTACCTGTTTCGCGAGGGTGCGGACCCCATCCACACATGGATCGACATCGATGGCACGGGCCTGGGTCGGATCGTGAACAAGGGGCTCGGCTCCCACCGGTTCCGCGTGACGTTCCGGGGTCCCGGCGGACACTCCTGGGGCGCGTTCGGGATGGCCAGCCCCGCCCATGCGCTGGGCCGCGGGATCCGTCATTTCCAGGACGTAGCCGACACGCTCACGCGGTCGGGGCCGCGCACGAGCTACAACGTGGGGCGGCTGGGCGGCGGCACCTCGGTCAACTCGATTCCGTTCGAGGCCTGGATGGAAGTGGACATGCGCTCCGAGAGCGAGGAGAGCCTCGGGCGCATCGACGCTGCCTTCCGGGACGCGATGCGCCGGGCATTGGCGGAGGAAAACGCCCTGCGCCGGGCCGGGCCGGAGATCGAACTCGAACTGGACCAGATCGGAGACCGTCCCTCGGGAGAGGTCGCGGACGACCATCCCCTCGTCGAGCGGGCCATCGCGGTGATGCCCCTCTTCGGGGCGGTGCCCGCGCTGACCCGTTCCTCGACGGACTCGAACATCCCGATCTCCCTGGGCATCCCCGCGGTGACGATCGGGAGCGGGGGCATCGGGAGCGGGGCCCACTCGCCCGGCGAATGGTGGATCAACCGTGACGGCCACCTCGGGATCCAGGCGAACCTCCTCCTGCTGGTGAGCGAGGCGGGTCTGGCCGAGCCCATCCCGTGAAGAGTCCGATCCCCTGAGCACTTCCAGGGCGCGGTTCGGCCTTCACACGGCGGCGGCGGTCGTCGTCGCCAACATGATCGGGACCGGCGTCTTCACGAGCCTCGGGTTTCAGCTCGAGTCTCTGAGATCCGGGTTCGCACTGCTCATGCTGTGGGTCGTGGGCGGGGTCGCGGCCGTGTGCGGCGCGCTCACCTACGCCGAACTGGGGTCGACGATCCGGCGCTCGGGCGGCGAATACACCTTCCTCTCGCACATCTACCACCCCGCCGCCGGCTTCGTCTCCGGCTGGATCTCGGCCACGATCGGGTTCGCGGCCCCCACGGCGCTGGCCGCGATCACGTTCGGCACCTATCTGTCGTCCGTCTTTCCGGTGCTTCCGGCCCGGTGGCTCGCGGTCGGGCTCGTCGTGCTGCTCTCGGTCGTCCACGGGCGCACGCACCGCACCTCGGGCGGCTTTCAGCGCTGGTCGACGACGGCCAAGGTGGCCCTGATCCTCGCATTCGTCGCGGCAGGACTGGCCCTCGTCGCGGAACCCCGGGACATCGGCGTGCTCCCGTCGGCGGAAGGCGTCTCCGGTGTGTTCTCCGCCGGGTTCGCCGTGTCGCTCATCTTCGTGTCGTACTCGTATTCGGGCTGGAACGCGGCGACGTACGTGACGGGCGAGCTTCGCGACCCGCGCCGGACGCTGCCCCGCGCGCTGGCGGCCGGGACGCTACTCGTGATGCTGCTCTACGTGGGACTCAACTACGTCTTCCTGCGCGCGGCCCCCGCGGAGGAGATGGTGGGACGGCTGGAGGTGGGGTACATCGCGGCGGGGTACATCTTCGGCCCGGTCGGGGCCGACCTCATGGGGATCACGCTCGCGCTCCTCCTCGTCTCCACCGTGAGCGCCATGGTGCTTGCGGGCCCGCGCGTCCTCCACGCGATCGGCGAGGACTATCCCACGTTCCGGTTCCTGAGTTCGATCAACGCGCGCGGGACGCCCGGCGTAGCCATCTTCACGCAGGCGGCGATCAGCCTCCTCTTCATCCTCACGGAATCGTTCGAGACGATCCTTGTCTTCTCGGGCTTCACGATGGGCCTCAACACGTTCCTGGCGGCGGGCGGCGTCTTCCTCCTGCGCCGGCGGCAGGCATCGGGCCGGACCCCGGATGAAGAACCCTACCGAGCCTGGGGCTATCCGGTGACACCCCTCGTCTTCCTGGCGGTGACGGGCTGGACGCTCGCCTACATCCTGCGCGACCGACCGCTCGAAGCGGGGCTGGGTCTGGGGCTCATCGCCGTCGGCCTCGCCATCTACGCCGTCACCCGGGCGCGCGATCGAAGGACAGACGGTCGACGGACCCGCACTTGACCGCGCGCACGACATCCGCCGTGTCCACCGCCTCCACCAGAGATCTGCTGCTGGCGTTCGCCGCGGTGTATCTCGTGTGGGGGTCGACCTACCTCGCCATCCGCTTCGGCGTCGAGACGATCCCGCCATTTCTCCTCGGGGGAACGCGCTTCCTCGCGGCGGGCGTGATTCTCGCCGTCGTATCCCGCCGTCGGGGCGCGCCGATCCCGAGGCTCTCCGAATGGAGAGCTGCCACGATCTCGGGCGTGTTCATGGTCGTGGGCGGCAACGGTCTCGTGTGCTGGGCCGCGCAGTACGTCCCCTCGGGGCTCACGGCCCTTCTCGTGGCCACGGTGCCGCTGTGGCTGGTCGCGATCGCACGCTTCGGACCGGACCGCGAGGCGACGAGCCCGCTGGAAATCGCGGGCCTCGTCCTGGGCCTGGGGGGCGTCGTGCTCCTCGTGAGCAGTTCCGGGGCGGACATCGGGATCCGCGGGGCGAGCGCGAACCAGGTGGTGGCGGGGGCACTCGTCGTCGTGGGGGCGTCGATCAGCTGGGCGATCGGCTCCATGTACAACCGGCGGGCCGCGCTGCCGCAGCCGCCGCTCTACGGTACGGCGCTGACGATGGCGGCCGGGGGCCTGATCCTCGTGCTCATCGGACTGGCGACGGGGGAATTCGGCCGCCTGTCGCTCGGCGACGTGTCCCTGCGGTCGTGGCTGTCGCTGATCTACCTCGCCGCCATGGGGTCGATCGTGGCCTTCTCGGTCTACATGTGGCTCCTGCGCAACGTCCGGCCCGCAGCGGCCGGGACGTACGCATACGTCAACCCGGTCGTGGCGCTCTTCCTGGGCTGGTGGCTGGCGGCCGAGGCGTTCACGCTGCCGATGCTGGCGGGCACGGTGATCATCGTGGCGGGCGTCGTACTGGTACAGCGGGGGCGGGCGCCGAAGGGCGGCCCGAGGCCGGCGACCGTGCGGGCACCAGCCTCGAGGTAGCCGCCCCGCGCGGTCAGAGGGAGAGCGGAGGCCGGCGCCGCTGCTGCAGCTCGGCCACGTATTCCCGATACTTCTCCATCTGCTCGTCGCTCAGCACTTCGGCCAGCAGGGTCTCCGTCTCCTGCTGCACTTCCTGCATGAGCTGCATCATCCCGCTCCGGTCCCCGGACCCCCGCATGCCCTGGAGACGCTCGCGACGGCTCTCCGTCTGGGTCTCGAGGATCTCACGGACCTTCACGACCTGCTCCTCGTCCAGCGTGAGCCGCTCCGTGAGGGCCGTGACCTGGTCGTCGAGGCTCATGCCGAAACCGCGGGCTCCCCGCTGAGCCTGTGCCTCCAGCGGCGCCGCGGCCGCGAGTGTGACCATCAGGAGAGCGAACGCTCCGATTGTCTTTCTCATCGATATCCTCCGTTTCCTGCCTTCTTCCGTGCTTGTTCCGCGCCTGTTCTCCTGCCGGCTTCTCCCTGCGTCAGGCGCAGCCTTCTCACTGGAGACGACACGGAGCGCGCCGCAAACGTTATGGGCCCTTGCGCCGGACACTTCGGATGCGCTCAGCTAGGAAGTCTACCAAGTCGTGGCGCACATTCGGCCGCCGCTACAAGGCATGGGGATTCGCACGGGGGGTCGCATGAAGAAGCTGTCGGGGATTTGTCATCGGTTCCGGATCCGTGCGGCGGCGGGCGGCATCCTGCTGGTCGCTGTCTGCGTCGCCGGCTGCGGGGAAGCACGAACCGTGGCCGAGGATGACGAGGCGTTCCACGAGCGCTCGCACATCGCGGGGATGGCGGCGCACCACATCTGCTCGGGCGTCTTCGTCGTGGGACGTGACTACGAGCGTTCCGTCGAGGAGGTCGTGGCGCAGGACATCCGACGCTTCGACCTGTTCAACTGGCAGGACGACTTCGAGTACGACGTGAATTTCGAGACGCGCACCGCCTCCATCTCGGGAGAGGACTTCGGCACTCGCTCCGCCGAGTACAACGGGGACCAGGGGTGCACGATCCTGCCGGCCGAACTCGACGATGTGACCTTCGAACCGCAGGTGGTCGAGCGGCTCAGCCCGGACCCGGCGGCGACGGCCTGGCCGACCGGCGATGTCGGCGCGTACCACAACCCGCCGCCGCCGGAGGTCGACATGGCGGCGCTCGAGGCGGCCCTCGACCGGACCATGGCCCAGACGGAGCACAACACGCGCGCGCTCGTCGTCATCTACGCGGGGAAGATTCTCGGGGAGCGCTACGCGCCCGGCTTCACGCGCAACACGCCGCAGATCTCGTGGTCCCAGGGGAAGAGCATCGCGAGCGCGCTCGTCGGGGCGGCGATCCAGGCCGGTCACCTCGACGCCGGGCTGGACGATCCGGTGCCCGTGCCCGAGTGGCACGGAGAGGGCGATCTGCGCCGGGAGATCCGCATCCGGGACATCCTGAACATGAGTTCGGGCCTCGACTTTCTGAACCTGGGCCTGACGGACTCGCTGTCGTGGACGCACGCGAACGAACACTTCCGGATCTACTTCGAGGGGATCGACGTGTTTGAGCACGCCATCGACCAGCCGATGGACACGCTGCCGGGCGCCGTCTTCCGCTACCGGAACTCCGACCCGCTGACGGCGAACCACATCGTGCGGGAGGCGGTCGAGGCGCGGGGCGAGGACTGGCTCACATATCCGCAGCGAATCCTGTTCGACCGCATCGGGGCGAGGAACTACGTCCTCGAGACGGACGCCTGGGGCAACTTCATCATCACCGGCTACGACTACGGGAGCGCCTGGGACTGGGCCCGGTTCGGCCTCCTCCACCTGTGGGACGGCGTGTGGCCGACGCCCGATGGCGGAAGCGACCGCATTCTCCCCGAGGGCTGGGTGGAGTTCGTCAGCACCCCCGCGCCGGGCGCCGATGCACTGCAATACGGCGGGCTGTTCTGGCTCAATCGCGGCGGCTCGCTCCCGCGTGCGCCGGAGGACGCCTACTGGGCGGCGGGATTCATGGGACAGTACACGGCCATCATCCCGTCCCGGGACCTTGTGATCGTCCGGCTTGGGCCGAGCCCCGGAAACACTGGAGCGCTTCTCTCGGATATCATCGGCGAAGTGACGGCTGCGATCGACCGTTAGCCGCTTGAAGCCGCGCCGCCGCCAACGGAGGGCCGCATGAGCATTCACACGGAGAGTCGTAGCCCCAGCGGGCTCCTGATCGCCGCGGGCGTCGCCCTGCTGGCGGCCGGCTGCGCGCCGGAGGCGGCGGAACCCGAGGAGGCGGCGGAAGACGAGGCCCGCATCCGCGGGCACATCGCCGGGCGGGTCGCGCACCACCTCTGTGCCGGGGTCTTCGTCGTGGGCCGGGACTACGAGCCGACGGTCGTCGAGCGGCGGACGCCGGATCCGGCGATGACCGCCTGGCCGACGGGCAATGCGGAGGCGCACCACGACGCGCCGCCCGCGGAGGTCGACATGGCGGCCCTCGATTGGGCGATGGCCCAGCGCGAGCACCACACACACGCGCTGGTGGTCGTCTATACCGGCAGGATCCTCGGCGAACGCTACGCGGGCGGCTTCGGGCGCAACACGCCGCAGATCTCCTGGTCCCGGACGCACGCCAACGAGCACGGCCGGATCCACTTCGAGGGCATCGACGTGTTCGAGCACGCGTCGGGGTCAATCGCGGCGGGTCGCATCCCGGCGCCCCGGAAGACGCGTACTGGGCGCTCGGGGCCATGGGACAGTACACCGCCATCAACCCATCCTACGATCTGGTGATCGTCCGGCTGGGACCCAGCCCCGGCGACTACGCCGGGTACATGTCGGATATCATGAGCAGGGTGACAGGGGCCATCGACCGTTAGCAGCCGAGGGGAGAGACATGCGCACTCATCAACCATCGTGGATCCTGCCCGTACTCGCGGCGATCCTCCTGTCTTCCGCCTGCTGGCCGGAGCAGGGAGGGCAAGACGAGGCATCTCAGGTGGCCGCCGTCGGCGAGCCCGACATCTCCGATGCGGCCCATGTGCGGGGGCACATCGCCGGGATGGCGGCCCACCACATCTGCGCCGGCGTCTTCGTGGTGGGGCGAGACTACCAGCGCCCGGTCGAGGAGGTCGTGGCGCAGGACATCCGACGGTTCGACCACTTCAAGTGGCAGGACGACTTCGAGTATGCCGTGAACTTCGAGACTAGCACGGCCTCGGTCTCCGGGGCGGACTTCGGCACGCGATCCGCGGAGTACAACGGCGACCAGGGCTGCACCGTCCTTCCCGCAGGAGTCGACGATGTCGCGTTCGTGCCGGTGGTGGTCGAGCGACTCAGCCCCGATCCGGGCGTGACCGCCTGGCCGACGGGCGACGTCGGCGCATATCACGATCCGGTGCCCGCAGAGGTCGACGTGGCCGCGCTGGAGGCCGCCCTCGACTGGACGATGGCCCAGACCGAGCACAATACGCGCGCGCTCGTGGTAGTCTACGCCGGCAAGATCCTGGGCGAGCGCTATGCCCCGGGCTTCACGCGCAACACGCCACAGCTCTCGTGGTCCCAGGGGAAGAGTATCGCGAGCACTCTCGTGGGCGCGGCGATCGAAGCCGGCCATCTCGACGCCGGACTCGACGACCCGGCGCCCGTGCCCGAATGGCAGGGGGAGAAGGATCCGCGCCGCGAGATCCGCCTCCGGGACATCCTGACCATGAGTTCGGGGCTCGACTTCGTGAACCGCGGCTGGCGAGACTCGCTGTCGTGGACCCACGTCGACGAACACCGCCGCATCTACTTCGAGGGGATCGACGTGTTCGAGCACGCGATCAACCAGCCGATGGATCGCCCGGCGGGGGAGATCTTCCGCTACCGCAACTCGGACCCGCTCGTGGCCAACCGCATCGTCCGCCAGGCAGTCGAAGCGCACGGAATCGACTGGCTCTCCTATCCGCAGCGCATCCTGTTCGACCGAATCGGGGCCCGGAACTACGTCCTCGAGACCGACGCCTGGGGTAACTTCATCATCACCGGCTACGACTACGGGAGCGCATGGGATTGGGTGAGATACGGTCTCCTGCATCTCTGGGGCGGGGTGTGGCCGACGCCCGGCGGCGGAAGCGACCGCATCCTCCCCGACGGGTGGGTGGACTTCGTCCGGACGCCCGCTCCAGGCGCCGAACTCCGCAACTACGGCGGCCTCTTCTGGCTCAATCGTGGCGGCCAGCTTCCTCGAGCCCCGGAGGACGCGTTCTGGGCTGCCGGGTCCATGGGGCAGTACACCGTCATCATCCCGTCCCGGGACCTCGTCATCGTGCGGCTGGGGCCGAGTCCCGGAGACATCAACACATATCTGTCCGATATTATCGGCGAGGTGACGGCTGCCATCGATCATTAGCCCGCTCCCTCTTCGCATGGCTCCGGCCTAATGTGTAGCCTCTCCCTCCAACCCTTCGGGGGGAGCCAACCACTCATCGTCCTCAGGAGGCTCCTGTGTACTCCGTGACCCGCTTCCGCAAGCTTCTGCCCGTTCATCTTTCTTGCCTCTTCTTTTTCGGGCCCGTTTCGACCGTGGCGCAGGCTGCCGAGAGCGGCCTCCCCTCGATCGAGGAGAAGACCGCCTCGATGCGGGCCATCGACGGCTTCATCCCCATGTACTGGGAAGCTTCGAGCGGCAAGCTGTGGCTCGAGATCTCGCGTTGGGACACGGATGTCCTGCACATGACGGGACTCGCCTCGGGGCTGGGGTCGAACGACATCGGGCTCGACCGCGGGCAGTTGGCCGGGTCGCGGGTCGTGCGCTTTCAGCGGGTGGGGCCGAAGGTGCTGATGATCCAGCCGAACCTCGACTTCCGGGCGAGCAGCACGAACCCGCGCGAGGTGCAGGCGGTGACGGACGCGTTCGCCCCCTCGACGCTGTGGGGCTTCACGGCGGCGGCGGAGACGGACGGGCGCGTGCTCGTCGACGTGACGGACTTCGTCGTCCGGGACATGATCAACTGGGCGCAGCGGCTGCGGCCGGGAACGTACCGGTTCGACGCAGGCCGGAGCGCGGTGCACCTGCCGATGACGATGGGGTTTCCGGAGAACACCGAGATCGAGGCATCCCTCACCTTCGTGCGGCAGCCGGGCGGCGGGGGTGGCGGCTTCGGCGGCTTCGGAGGCGGCGGCGGGACGTTCGAGGGCGTCGGGAACGTGGCCGCGACGGGCGAGGCGGCGACGATCCGTCTCCATCACTCGTTCGTGCAACTGCCGGAGTTGGGGGAGTACACGCCGCGGGCCTTCGATCCGCGAGCCGGCTATGGAGCCATGAGCTTCGCGGACTACTCGGCGCCGCTGGGCGAGGACATGCAGCAGCGGTTCATCCGGCGGCACCGGCTTGAGAAGCGGGACCCGTCGGCGGCGATGAGCGAGGCGGTCGAGCCCATCGTCTACTACCTGGACCCGGGGGCGCCGGAGCCGATCCGGAC
>VXMQ01000134.1 GCA_009841015.1 Candidatus Palauibacter denitrificans
AGGTGTACATGCGCGGGGCGACGATCTCGTTGCGCGCCGCCTTCGCCTTCTCCTCGAGCGACCACATCATCGGCCCGTGGCCCACGCCCCGGGAGGTCGTGATCCCGTGCGCCATCCAGAGCTTGTAGACGTACTCGGGCTGCGGCGCCTTGGGGAGGCCGCCGGTGTGCGCGTGCATGTCGACGAAGCCGGGCATGACGAAGTGCCCGGAGAGGTCGACCTCGTGCACGTTCGCGTCGGGATCGTCCTCGATTTCCACGTCGGGCCGGCGATCCTCGTTAATGTCGAGTCCCGGGAAGCCGACGGTGTTGACGGAGACGATGCGGTCTCCCTCGATGACGATGTCCACGGGGCCCTGCGGCGGCGCGCCCGTTCCATCGATGATCGTGACGCCGCGAAGAATCAGGCGGTCGTAGGGGCCATCGCCCTCGTCGTCGCCGCGTGGCGTCGTTTCCGGGCGTCCGACCTGCGCGAGCAGGGATCCCGCGCCGAAGAGGAAGATCCCGGCCATCGTCAGGGCGATCCGGCAATACCGTTTCGTTCTCATGATCCCTCCATGATCCATGCGGCGAACCCTCATGTCACGGCCGCCGCCACCTCTGAAATGTTGCTCTCGCGGAGCAGCTTGACCCGGAACTCGGTGAACTCGCCCGGCTCGCTCTCCACCTCGAGTTCGCCGCCGTGGCCGACGACGATGTCGCGGGAGATCGACAGCCCGAGCCCGGTCCCCTGGGTCCCCGACTTCGTCGTGAAGAACGGCTCGAAGATCTTCCGGACGATGGAGTCCGGGATGCCGGTGCCGTTATCCCGAATCGACACGATGACGTGGTCTTCGTAACCCCTCGTCCTGAGTGCGACGGTGGGCGAATAGTCGGCGTCCTCCTCCGCCTCCTTGCGGGCGGCCGTCGCGTGACAGGCGTTGGTCACGATGTTCAGGAAGACCCGGCTCAGGTCGCGGGCGATGCCGGTGACCTCGCCGGCTTCGTCATCGAAATCGCGGTCCAGCGTCACGTTGAAGGAGGAGTCCGTGCCGCGCAGCCCGTGGTAGGCGAGCTTCGCGTACTCGTCGACCAGCTGGTTGACGTCGATGGTCTCCGCGGCGCCGGCCTCGTCGCGCGAATGCGCCAGCATTCCCTCCACGATGCGGTCGGCCCGGCCCCCGTGCTCCCGGACCTTGGTCACGTTCATGTCGAGGTCGCCGAGGACCTCCTCGATGAAATCGCGGTCCAGTTCCGCGTTCCCCTCCGCGACCTCCTTCAGCTCCTCCTGCAGTTCCTCGATCAGTTCCTTCGAGAGCACCGCGAAGTTGTTCACGAAGTTGAGCGGGTTGCGGATCTCGTGGGCGACCCCCGCCGTGAGCGCGCCGAGCGAGGCCAGCTTCTCCTGTGTGATGACCTGTTCCTGCGTACGCCGGAGGTCGTCGAGCGTCTGCTCCAGCGCCTCGTTCTTCGTCTGTACCTCCTGCGCCAGCTTCTCGACCAGGTTCAGCCTCTGCACCTCGAGCGCGTGCTTGCGGAAGACTTCCAGCGCCTGCGCCATGTCGGTGACTTCGTCGTTGCCCTCGACCTCCACCTTCACTTCGAGGTCGCCCTCCGACATGCGCCGCGTGGTCGCGAACAGGCTGTTCAATCGAACGATGAGCGAGCGGCCGAACGTCTTCCAGGCGACGCGGGCCGCGCCGATCGTGAACAGGATCACGGCGAGGAGGAACCAGAACCCCAACTGCACGAGAAACTCGGAGCGGCTGGCCGCATCCCGGGCGGTCTCCTCAACGCGCTCCATGAGCGCCCGGACGCCCGTGTCGAGTTCCGCCGTCGTCTGCCGGTTGCGCTCGAGCAGTTCCTCGGCCAGACCGACCTCCTCCAGTTCGCGCCGCCGGGTCTGGAAGATGCCGCCGGGACCTCCGTACAGCTCGCTGGGGACGCTCACCGCGTCGGCCAGCGTCTCCCTCAGGAGCGGGCGGATCTTGGGCAGCGTCGCCCGCACATCGCGGAGCGCGGTCTCCACGCGCCCCTGGTTGGCGAGCAACTGCTCCCCATCGGTCTCGGTGAAGGCCTGCTGGATGAGCGTGATCGCCTGGTTCTGCGACGCCTTGAAGTTCAGGAGGCCGTCGAGCTGCTCGATTTCGTCGGTCGCCTGGCGCTGGGAATTCGGCACCGGAACGTCCGTCAGCTGGCGAAGCCCCGTGCGCATGAAGAAATACTGGTCGTCGATCGCCTCCTCGAGCACCGACTGGAGACGGAGTCCGGTCTCCTCGACGGTCGCCGCCATCTCGGCGAGCTGGGCAGCGTAGGTCATCCGGCTGTTGACCGACTCGTAGATCTCGTTGATGTTCGCCACCAGGTCTTCGGCCAGGCCCGCGACATCCGCATCCATGCCCGCTCCGCCGCCGACCTCGCCGACCCAGTACTGGAGGCTGTCCTGCTCCAGCAGGACGGCGGCCCGGACGTCCGCCAGCGTCGCGGGGTCGGCGGCCGACAGGAGCTGCGGGGATGCGCGCAGGAGCCCCTCGCTGTGCTGCGTCACGCGGTGCCCCGCGAGGAGCGAAGGGATCTGTTCCTGCGTGACCTCGCTCTGTCCCCGCTCCACGATGGTCATCAGGAGGAGCGCGAGAAGGATGGCGCTGATCGTCAGGAGCACGCCGCCGCCCAGTCCGACGACGATCTGGCTGCCGATGCCGAACCGCCCGCCGGTCGCGTCCCGCGCCCGCGCCCCGAGGCGGCCCGGAAGCCGCGCCAGCGCCCACTCGAAGGCGCGGTGGATGCGCTCGTCGCTCTGTTTCACCGGAGGCCCCGCGGTACTCACCGGGAGAGCCGGGTCACGGGAACGAACTCGCCCTCCCGAATCACGGTCAGGAACACGAGGTCCGAGCCCTGGTTGTCTCCCACCCCGTATTCGACCGTGAACCCGCCGAGGTCGATGGGGCTGGATTCCGTGAGTGTCCGGAGGAAGGACTCCCGCGTGGGCCGAACGTCCGGATCGCCGGCCGCCAGCGCCTCCACGACCAGCCGCCCGGCCAGATAGCCCTCCAGCGACACGAAGCCCGGCCGGGCGGAGGGGTCGATGGCCCGCAGCGCGGCCTGATAGCGCGCCACCACGGGGATGCTCGGGTCGCGGGGGAAGGGCACGACCTGCGTCACGACGACCCCGTCGCCGGCGCGGCCCAGTTCGTCGAGAAGGGCGTAGCTGCCGACGAAGGAGATGTTCACGAACAAGGCGTCGAGGCCGATCTTCCTCGCCCACCGGATGAAGTGCGCCACCGGGATGTACGCGCCGATGATGATGACGGCCTGCGGGTTGCCGGCCTGGATGTCGAGCAGCCCGCGCTTCACGGCCCGCGTGTTCCGCATGTAGGGGGCCTCGCTGACGAGTGCCATGCCGCGCGCGTCCATCGCGCTGCGGACGCCCGTCAGACCGGCCAGCCCGTAGTTGTCATCCTGGTAGAAGACCGCGATGCGCTCGAAGCCGAGGTCCTCCACGAGGCGGTCGACCATCTCCTGCGTCTCCTGGTCGTAGGAGGCGCGCAGGTTGACGACGTAACGCTGGTCCGGGCCCCTCAGCAGGCCGGCGCCCGTGAACGCCCCGATATAGGGGACGCCCGCGCCGCTCGCGCCGGGTTCCGCGGCGGCGGATGTCGGCGTGCCGACGGCGCCGATGAGGCCGAACACGCCGTGCTCGATGAGTGCCTGCGTGTTGGCGACGGCGGGTTCGGGCTCGTAGCCGTCATCGCGGAAGATGAGGCGGAGGGCGCGTCCGTGGACGCCGCCCTCCCGGTTGGCCTCCTCGAATGCGGCCCGGATGCCGAGGTTCATGTTGCGGCCCAGTTCGCCGGCAGGCCCTTCGAGGGCCGCGGACTGGCCGAAGACGATGGAATCGGCGTGCACGCCCTCCGTCGCGGCTTCGCCCTGCTGCGACATCGCGGGGCCGGGCAGCGCGCCGGCCGCCACGACGGCCGCGAGCGCGAACGACCGGCGCCGCATCAGGAGGGCGCCCCCAGGTACCGGAGAGTCAGGCAGGTGATGTCGTCCGACTGGTCCGCCTCTCCCGCATGTTCCTGCACCGCCCGTATCACGTGGCGGTTGATGTCTTCGGCCGACGAGCCGTGGCATTCGCCCAGCACCTCGGCCAGCTCCTTCTCGCCGAGTTCGACGCCATCCTCGTTCATCGCCTCCGTCACGCCGTCCGTGTAGA